>CAZZLF010000147.1:0-5330 GCA_964654965.1 uncultured Bdellovibrio sp. | reverse complement strand
GCCTTCAGTTTCGTCAGATAGCTTTCATCCCTGGCTCCTCCAAGAAAGAAAGTTTTTGTAAAAGCAAATTTGGAAGAATTGGGAACGGGAGCGGGAAGAACGCCGCTCGGACGATTTGCTTGAAATTCTGCGAGTTTTGCCTTTACCGATTCTTCCTGATCCAGCGATTCCGCCACCCAAACGGTGTATTCACCTTTTGCTAATGGTTGACCATTTTCAGAAAGAAGTACGTCCGATTTACCCAACCCCTTAAACGTGCTGATTTGAATTTGAGACTGGTACTGAAGACGATTGAGGAGTGTTTCACTGTTTCCGATCAGATACACATCAAATTTCGTATGATCAGGAAGGTTGGTAGCAACATAAAAGAGAGGACGAGTCGGATCGCTATCGAGCAAAGAAATTGCCAGTTTTACTCCTTGAGCCGGGTTACCCAAAGTCGCATTTTGCATTTCATTGCGGGCATCTTTGGAAAGCTCCTTGGATTGAGGGACCAAGTTGATGAATGAACCCATGAATGGAACTTTGTTCACGATCGAATTGAATGTAGGTCTCATTCGAGCGTGAAGATCTTCACTTCCGTAGTGACTGATCAGGATCAAGGCGAACAGCGGAATGAATACAACCCCGCCAAACAAAAAGAACCATCTCAGAATTTTTTTGTTTTTAATTTGTTCTACGGACGAACTCTGCGGAAGGCGTTTTTTTTCTTTCGCAGGTGAAATTCCTCCAACTGACTGCAGTTTTTTCAGTTCTACTGAAAGTTCACTGATTTCCATAATGGGTTTCCAGTCTGTCATGCCTTCTGACCAGGCATAATTTTGTAGAGTGATCAGACCTGCTTTTTGTTTTTGATTCAACTCTTTGGTGTCGAAAGGACCCTCGTGATGATCACCCAAATAAACAAACCATTTTTTTTGAAGTTCTGTATTCATTTTTTTCTTTTTTCCGTTCATTGTGATTTTAATGGAAAAAAAATCGAGAAGCAATTTTTGCGAGTCTTTTTGCGTAATTGGGTTTCCGGATGAGCTGGGTATCTTGAACGTCAAAGGAAGACCGGGAGCGAAGGCAGGTCCAGCGTCATTTATTGAACTCTTTCAAAAACTAAACGGAAGAAAACCGCTTCTCAACCGAATGAAAGCCCCTGAAATGGTCAACATGGGTTCGAATCTGGAGGAGAATTATCGTAAATCCAGAGAAATGGTTCAAGCCCAATGGAATCAGGCATTCATAGTCGCCATTGGTGGAGGGCATGATTATGCCTATCCATGGATTTCTGGTTTGGTTGAAGGTTCGAAAGGTAATGGCAGGACTAAAAAGTGGGGCTGTATCAATATCGATGCACATTTCGACTTGAGGAATCATCTTCCTGTAATGACCAGCGGCTCACCATTTCGAAGACTCATTGATGAAAAGTGGTTGGATGGGCGGAATCTTGTTGAATTTGGAATACAGGAACATTGTAATTCGGGTGAATTGTGGGAGTACGCGAAACAACAGAAAATTAAAACGGTTTCGATGTCCGAATTGAGAAATGGAAAAGCGGTTCCACGTTTCAAAAAAGCCCTGATGGATCTTCGCAAGACCTGTGATCAAATTGTGATTTCACTCGATCTCGATGCGCTCAGCCTTGCCTATTGCCCTGGTGTTTCTGCTCCACAAGCAGAAGGCTTTACGGCGTCCGAGCTATTTCAGATGCTTGAAATTGCGGGAACTGACAAAAAAGTGACATCGCTCGGAGTGTTTGAACTCTCTCCTCCGCTCGATATCCATCAGCAAACCACACGTGTTGCAGCTCAAGGTGTCTGGCATTTTCTGGATCGGAAGTTTTTCTAACCTCAATGCAGGATCCTGATCTAAAATCAGGATATGTCTCAATATATTCTCGCAATTGATGAAGGTACCACCGGCGCAAAGGCGCTGCTGATGGACCTTGATCTGAAAGTCATTTCTGAAAAAACAGTTCCGTTTGAACAGCACTTTCCACAACCGGGGTGGGTTGAACATGATCTTCACCAAATCTGGGCCGCCGTTTCTGAGTCGGTAAAAACGGTGGTTGAAAATATAGATCCAAAAAAAATAGTTGCCATCGGAATCACGAATCAACGCGAAACCATTTGTTTTTGGGATAAGAAAACGACTCAACCACTCCGTCGGGCAATCGTATGGCAGGATCGTCGAACAGCAGACCGATGTCAGGAACTGAAAAATCAGAATTTTGAAAACGCGGTTCAGGAAAAAACCGGTCTATTATTAGACCCTTATTTTTCATCTACAAAAGTGGAGTGGGCGCTTAAGAATGATGCTGCAGTTGCAAAAGCTGCTCAGAATGGAAGTCTCGCTCTCGGTACTATTGATTCTTTTCTTCTGGCGAAACTCACCGGCGGAAAAGTTCACGCTACCGAAGCATCGAATGCATCCAGAACCATGTTGTTTCATTTGAAAAACCAACTTTGGGATGCGGAAATGATGAGAACATTCGGAGTCTCAGACAACATGTTGCCTCGGGTTCAGCCCTCTTTTTCAAAATTTGGAACCACGTTCGGGTTGGGTTTTTTACCCGATGGAATTCCGATTACTGGAATGATCGGCGATCAGCAATCTGCATTGCTCGGCCAAGCCTGTCTGAAAGAGGGACAAGCAAAATGCACTTATGGAACCGGCGCATTTTTATTGATGAATACCGGTTCAAAATTAAAAAGAAGCAAGCACCGTCTTTTGACCACTATCGCATGGACGAGTGAATCAGGAGAAACAACTTACGCCCTCGAGGGTAGCGCATTCATGGCGGGAGCAACCGTGCAGTGGTTGAGAGATGGACTCAAAATGATTTCTTCGGCTGAAGAAATTGAAAAACTCGCTTCTGAAGTTCCATCCAGTGAGGGAGTGATGCTGGTTCCAGCTTTTACCGGTCTAGGCGCGCCGGATTGGAATCCCCATGCAAGAGCAGTCATCACGGGACTCACTCGTGGATCTACGCGAGCTCATATCGCAAGAGCCGCTTTGGATGGAATCGCGTTTCAAAACGTTGATCTTTTAAAAGCCATGGAAAAAGATCTTGGAGGCAAACTTTCATCCCTGAATGTGGATGGAGGAGCCTGTAAAAATAATTTACTGATGCAGATTCAGGCTGACTTACTGGGGTGTAAGTTACTTCGTCCAGTGATTACCGAAACAACTTCGCTCGGTGCGGTGTTTGCCGCTGGAATCGGCGCCGGCATCTGGAAATCAGAACAAGAAATTTCAAAAGTCTGGAAGCTTGAAAGAGAATTTGATCCTAAAACCGGCGAAGCGGAGAGAGTTTCGAGGCTGAAAGAGTGGGAACTCGCTAAGTCCAAAACCTGAATTTAGAAATGGTGAATCAGATTCGGTTTCGTAAGTCGCTCACGTGTTGAATGCCAATTAGAGAAATTCCCTTGGTTTTACTTGCTCGATCCATTTGTGATAGTGGTAAGACCACTTCTCTGAAACCGAGTTTTTTGGCCTCTTCGATTCGAAGTTCGATTTGAGGAACCTTTCTTACTTCACCCGTCAGTCCCACTTCTCCCAGAAAAACAGTTGAAGAAGGGATGGGTCTTTCCAGTATCGAAGAAAGAATCGCTGCCATCGAAGCAAGATCACATGCTGGTTCAGATAGACGAAGACCGCCGGCAACATTGAAAAACAAATCCTGATTCAGTAAGGGCGCTTCGGCGTGTTTTTCCAAAACAGCGGTAAGGATAGCCAGTTTTTGAGAATCCATTCCGACTGAGGTTCTTCTCGGTGTCCCAAACGGTGAAGGAACGCAAAGAGATTGAAGTTCCACAAGTAGAGGTCTTGACCCTTCCATGGTGGCAACAATTGCGGTTCCGATCGCTTCTTGGGTTCGTTCACTCAAAAAGAGGGAAGAAGGATTATTCACATCAATCAACCCTTCAGAAGTCATCTCGAAAACGCCGAGTTCATTGGTATTACCAAAACGGTTTTTCACGGTTCGAAGCAATCGCATCGTTTGGCCTTGTTCACCTTCAAAATAAAGAACGGTGTCGACCAGGTGTTCAACAATTTTTGGTCCCGCAATGGCTCCATCTTTTGTGACGTGACCCACTAACCATACGGCGATTCTGGCTGTTTTTGCCAAGTTCATCAGCCTTGATGTCACCTCCCGAACCTGGCTCACGGTACCCGGAGCCGAGTCGATAAAACCAGTCGAGAAAGTTTGAAGGGAGTCCATGATCAATAGTGAAGGTTGCGTTTCTTTGACCAGGTTGAAAACTTTTTCCAATTGAGTTTCAGCTGCCAGATAGATCGAATCTCCATGACTGATTTTCAATCGCTTTGCACGAGTTTGAATTTGCTCGAGAGACTCCTCTCCGCTGACATAAAGTATTTTTTTTCCTTCATTCTTCACGGCAAAACCATCGGCAACTTGAAGTAGGAGAGTGCTTTTTCCGATGCCGGGGTCTCCACCGATTAACACAAAACCATCGGGGACCATGCCTCCACCCAAAACTCGATCCAATTCTTTGGAATGAGTGAACGAGCGATTCGCAAAACCAGAACGGGAGTGTGGATTTTCCTCATTCAGGCGGATGATATTTCCTCCTGCTTTACCAGTAACTTGAAACTGATCACGAACAGCTGCGATGGTGTTGTCTTTGGCGTTCACCACTTTTTCTTCAACCATGGAATTCCATGCCCCGCATTCGGGACAACGACCCATCCATTTACTGGTAGAAAAGCCACAACTTTGACAGCTGAACTGAGTCTTGTTTTTCATTTTGCCAATATAACAGACGATACCGCGCGTTAGTCAAAATTTCATTCAAGGCAAAATTATCCTACTCCGATGCGAATATTGTGATGAAAATAGCGGGTTTAATTTTGTTTTTTTTGACGATGGTTATACCAGCAAGGGCTCAACCCCAGACCATGCTGAGTATGAATTTTCATCAGACTGAAAATTTCAATAACGAACAATATGACAAGTTGATGCAGGCAAGGCAGTTGGTGGAAATGATCATCAATAGCGTTGCTTTCAAAATGCGGGTATTGAATTTCAGTTACAACGGCTCAAAAACATTTGTTCAAAATAACGGAATGAGCAATCAGCAGGTCTATGATTTTCTGATGGCGGGAGCGGAACAGTATCCTGAAAAAACGCAACCAGACCATGAAATGGATTATGACCTCGTTTTGTATCAGCCGAAGTGGTATCAAAGCAAAAATGTTCTCGGGTATACCAGCAGGGATACCAATGTCATCCATATCAACAAAAAATTTTTCAATGATGCAGAAGTTCACCAGATTGCGATGAATCTCGTTCATGAGTGGACCCATAAAATGGGTTT
>CAZZLF010000146.1:0-5352 GCA_964654965.1 uncultured Bdellovibrio sp. | reverse complement strand
TATCTTCTGCAGAGATGATCAAGGGTTCAAAACTGGTCGTTGGAATGGCAAACGATTCAGCAGATGGAATGAAGAAGCTGAGAGAGATGGCAGATCGAATCAAACAAAAAGAACCTGCATCTGTGATTGTCCTTGGAGTGAAAGAGCCCGAGACCGAGAAACCATTCATGGTGGTTGCAGTGGGTCCACAAGTGAAGGGGATTGTTGCGGGAGAAGTGATCAAAGCGAGTGCCGAAAAGTTTGGTGGCAAAGGCGGAGGAAAACCTGATTTTGCCCAAGCCGGAGGAACAAATCCGCAAGGTCTTCAGGAAGCAATTATTGCTGCAAAGTCCTTTGTACTTCAAAAGCTAAATTCCTGATCATTTTTAAAGCTGTTTAACTAAGGCCGACGGAAGAATCTTCGTCGGCCTTTTTTTGTCAATCAAATGTCAGGTTTAATCTAAAATTTGACGCTATTTCGAATCCGTACATTCAATTGCAGTTTTCTAAGCTGAATTCCGAATAGTCATTCGGATGAGATCGAATTCACTGATTTCAATATTGTTGTTTCTAGCTTTGGGTTTGGCAAGTGCACAAGCGGGTACTCGTGTGCCTCGTTATGGAAATGAAAGTTCTCTGCTGTATTGGAGATATCTTTGCGAAAATCATCCGCAACAGGAAAAAGCAGAACCCCTTTCGGATTCAATGCTTCGGATCGAATTAAAATGTCCATCTCAGCACTGGATGGTTCGTTCAGAAGGCGGACAAGTCATCGAGGTAGTCGAAAATGCAAAGTAAATGGATTGCATTGGCCTTGATTGCGTTGTCAACCAGTTGCAATACTCTGATTTCTCAAAAAACGGATGAAGAAGCTTGGGGTGAATTCCTTAAAGAATCCCGCATTGCTGAACAGGCTGAATCAAGGGTTCCTGCATCGAATGAAGAATTTAAAATACAACCTTCAGTCAAAATTCTTCGAGAAATCCTTAAAGATCTTCCCTTCAGAAATTATCTGATCTCCTGCGATTCTTCGGATTGTTATCAATCTAAATTGGTCATCGCATTCGATGAAGTTTTTAGAAGGGTGAAGAATCAAGATATCTCTTTGACAACAGAACAGTATAAAAACGAGCAAAAGAGGTTTATCGGGGAGTATGGATATTCGAAGATGATGAAAATGGTCGAAAGTTTTCATCACATCCTTTTTTCTGGTGTTGAATTGCGCGCAACTTCATTAGCGGCAGATCTTGTCCATGTTTGTAATAGTTCTTTGGACTCAAACGAACAGGTACATATTTCTGAATTTTATCCGTTTTCTGGTGGCATGACTTATCTGCCAAGAGCTTATTATGTATGCCTGAGTGCTCATTGGAGTAGAGAGCTTGATCAGCTATTAAAAGATACATGTGAGCGACTAGGCGTTGTCATCAAGACCGAAGAAGCTCGTTCCTGGATTTTGAGTAGGCAAATTTTTCCGATTTACCAGAAAACCTTGGGGACGATTTTTCTGAGTCTCAGGGAACAAGAGTTGCGTAGTTGGCAGCAAGATTGGGAACAAATTGAGTCGAGAATTGACTGGAACGATTCGGTAGATCAGCGGGTTTCAAAATGGGCACCTGAATTAAGGAAAAAATACCATTTTTTGAATTTAGATGCCTTGTTAAGCGAAGCTAAGCCGTCAAAAAACTAAATCCTAAATATTAAAAAATCACTCAAGGAGTGTCGAATAAGACCCGACGAGAGATTGTGAAACCAAGAAGTCTCCGTTCATGACCTCAACAGGAAATGAAAACGGAAGTAAAAGTGGTTTAGTCCATTCATTTGGAGGAGTGGCCATGAAAAAGATGAAAATATTCGTTTTACTCACATTCATCTGTAATTTTCTGATGGGCTTAACAGCCGACGCATCAGAACTTGATCATACCGTTTATCAGGTATTTCGCGCCATTGATCTGGGTGAAGGTCCGCCTCCGCCTAGGGATATCTTTGTGAGTATTGGGGCAAGCAGTGGAGTGAAGAAGGGATCTTTTCTGGATGTTTATCGTCGCATTTCCAGTTTTGATAATCTCACTCAACGTCACATGGGTGATCATGTGATTCCGGTGGGCAGGCTGAAAGTCATCTATTCTGACGAAAAAACAGCCATTGCCCGTTCGGATCGTTTTGTTTCTATTGATCAGGAACCTGCACTTCTTCCTCAGTCCATCATGATTGGAGACGTTGTTCGTCTAGTTCGCTGATCGTTGAATCCGCCATCGATTCAGTCGTGTTTTTTTCCTGCCGATAACCAAGTCGCTGTACTTTCATGGAATGAATTTCGTGCATGTAGCTCGTTTTACCTTCTGTGGTTTCAAACTTTCTGACTTTCATAGTTCCATCAATGTAAACTGCATCTCCTTTTTTCAGATATTTTTCGCAAGATTCCGCTGATTTACCCCAGATCACCACTCGATGCCAGGTGGTTTCATTTTCATTTTTGGTTTTGATGAAGTCCTGTGTCGCTAAACTAAAGTTAGTTACTTTAGTTCCTGACTGGGTTGTGCGCATGATTGGATCGGCTCCGAGTCTTCCCATCAAATGTACTTTATTTAAATTCATGATTTTGTCCTTTCCCGATTGGTTTCGAGGTTATTTTTTTATTGTTGTGAAGCGGAAAGATTGCGATTCTTGTGCCAGAGAAAATTTATGGTTTCAAAACTCAAAACTGGATTCGGACATGGTGGTTTGATTGCAAGAACTCTCAAAAATCATGAGACGGACCATAAGCTGATTCCAGTATCCATCCAAGATGAAGAACAAAAGTGGATGACCCTCGCTTTATTGGAAGCGATGAAAGGCGTGGGTTGGGCATCACCCAATCCCTCAGTGGGTTGTTTACTGGTCATAAATGGAAATGTAATCGCTCGTGGTTTTACTCAAAATTTTGGCGGTAAACATGCTGAGCGAATGGCATTTGATTCTTTGTTAGGTGAAGTGAATTGGGACCAGATGAATGGCATTCATGCCTATGTCACCCTTGAACCCTGTACCCATTATGGAAAACAGCCCCCTTGTGTCGATCTGCTTCTTCATCCATCAGTTGAAAAAGTGGTGGTTGGCTGCGTAGATCCTGACCCACGGGTGAGTGGTGGTGGAATTCGAATGCTTCAAAATGCAGGCAAATTAGTGAATGTGGGTGTTTTGGAGCTGGAGGTCCAAGCTTGGCATTACCCATTTCTACACCAGAGAAAAACTCTTCGACCATTATGGATCGCAAAGTGGGCTGAAAACCAGGATGGGTTACTTGCCGATGCTCAGGGAAATTCAAAATGGATCTCAGGTGAAGCGTCGAGGGCATATACTCACTGGCTGAGACAAAAGTATGATGCAATTTTAGTGGGAGCGGGAACCTGGATCAAAGATCAACCTCGATTAACCGTTCGAGATTGCGCAGAGCCTCATCGACGTAATCCGATCATTCTCATTCATGACCCAAAGAGTAAAGTTGACCCCTCTACCTTAGTACCAGGGGTAAAATTATATCAGCATGAAACGATGGAAGACCTGGTGAGTGCTGTGGAGAACACCGACTTTGGTTTTCAGCTTCAAAGTGTATTTTGTGAAGGTGGCGCTCGAACATTGAATGAGTTGATTCGGTTGAAAAAAATTAATCTGGTCCACCGGTTCATCGGCCAGAAGAGCTTTAATAAAGATCAAGAGAGCTCTCCACACCGAATCCAAGGTTTGGACCTGGCCGAATCTGAAGGTTGGAAGTGTTCAACGCTATGCGAATTGGGGAATGATCACTTGCAGGAATGGATAAATTGTTTTTAAATACTAATAGGAGAATACTATGAAACAATTTTTCACTTTAGCACTAGCAACAATGATTTCTCTCTCAGCATGTTCATCAGCAAAAAAAGTTCAGGATGAAAATCTTGTTCCGACTGCTGCAAACGCTGATGAAAACCTCATGGGAGATTCTGATAGCGGTAAGGCAATGGGAATCCAAACTATTCATTTTTCATATGACTCTTTCACTTTGAATGATGAAAACAAGAATCTTCTCAAAGCGAACGCACAGATTCTGAAAGACAAAACTTCGATCAAAGTTCAAGTGGAAGGGCATTGCGACTCTCGTGGCGGCATTCAGTACAATCTTGCATTAGGAGAAAAGCGTGCGAATGCAGTAAAAAAATTCCTAACTGATCAAGGCATTAACGGAGATCGCATCAGTACCATTAGTTTTGGGAAAGAAAAACTCCTGGATCAAAGAAATAACGAAGCTGCTCATGCAAAGAATCGCCGCGGAACTTTCGTGATCACTGCGAAGTAGCATGAAGTTTAATCTTAATACTCAAGATATCAGTCAGAGAGCGCTCTTCGGGGTGCTCTCTGTTTTTTTGAGCTCATGTTCTGTGACCGCTGTGAGACCTTCCCAGGAAATGTCAAACATGGAGGTCGCCATACGCGCAGCCAAGGAAGTCGGAGCCGATAACCTTGCTCCTGATTTGTATCGTAACGCAATTGAACAGGGGTTGATTGCCCGAAAAGAGTTTCGATTCAAGAATTTTGAAAATGCAAAAAAAGCTGCCGATTTATCGCGTGAATTTGCAGAAAAGGCTGAGTTTGAATCGATTCGTAATGGAGGAAAACGTGAAGCGTTGCCGGTTGATCCCTTTGCGGATCCTTCCTACGCTCCCGAACCAGAATCAACTCCACAGCCGACAGATCCTTCCTTGCTGAATTCTTCAGGCCAATCCGTTGGTCCCAGGTAACATTTCTTGTCAGTTAGCTTGAATTTTGAGAAGATTTAGGTCATGAAAACTCCTCAAATGATTGCAGTTTTTCTTTCATGGTCGCTGATGTCAGGATGTGTGACCACCCGTGCGCAGTTGAACGAAAAGCGTTCTCAGCAGGGCACAGAAGTGACCGATCTTTCTGCTTCTGATGTAAAAAGCAACTCTGAAAATCAACCGGCATCGTCCAAAGATGAAAGTGTGAATCCGATTTCCCCAACACCGGTTGGCTCTCAATATGGTCTTGAAGAAATGCGGGCAGAGCTGGCAAAGTTGAGCGGAAAAATCGAAGAGATGGAGCAAGAAAAGAAAACCAGTCAAACCTCCCAAGCCGAAGAACAGCAGAAACTATTAGGCCGAATTGCCGAACTTGAAAAACAGCTCAAGGAAAAAGAAGAAAAAGAGAATGGCCCGGCATTGCCTGAGGGGAAAACGCCAATTCAGGCTGCAAAAGATGCAATTGCTAATGCGAAACTTGAAGATGCCATTCATTACCTGGATTCTTTTTTAAAGGATCATCTGACGGGAAAAGAAGTTGAGGAAGGAACTTTCTTAAGGGGAGAAACTTACTTCAAATTGAGGGAATTCAAGAAGG
>CAZZLF010000145.1:0-5357 GCA_964654965.1 uncultured Bdellovibrio sp. | reverse complement strand
GGCTTGATCAGGAATGGGCATACATAGAGTCTTCAAACGCTGCGAGAGCAACCTTAGCACCCTCCCCCATTGCGATGATGATTTGTTTATAGGGAGTGGTCGTCACATCACCAGCAGCATAAATTCCCGGAACCGTGGTCCTACCTTTCGCATCAACAACGATTTCGCCACCCTTGGTAAGCTCAACTGTATCTTTCAAGAACTGACTATTTGGCAATAAACCAATTTGAACAAATACCCCATCTAGATCGATTTTCTGTGTCTTTTGTGTTGATCGGTCTTCATATTCGATTCCCAGAACCTTCTGACCATCACCGATAATTTGAGTGGTTTTAGCATTCGTTTGAATCGAGGTGTTGGAAAGTGATTTTAATTTTTCAACGAGGACTTGATCAGCCTTGAGCTGAGGCCCGAATTCAATCAGCACGACTTCCCGAACTACACCAGCAAGGTCTATTGCTGCCTCAACACCTGAATTACCGCCTCCAATAACCGCAACTTTTTTTCCTTTGTAGTATGGGCCATCACAGTGCGGACAAAACGCGACTCCGCGACCGAGGTACTCTTTTTCTCCAGGAATACCAAGTTCTCTCCACTTCGCGCCAGTGGCGATGATGACCGATTTCGCATGTAAAGACTCCCCACCCTCCAATTCAATGTGCTTGATCATATCTTTTGAAATGGTTTTCACTCGACGGTGTTCAAGTAACTGAATTTGGTAGTTTTGAATATGTTTTTGTAGTTGTGCCGCCAATTGCGGCCCCTCAGTGTAGAGATTTGAAATCAGATTTTCGATTCCTTTAGTGTCTTGAACTTGACCACCGACTCGTTCCGCAATGATAGCCGTTTTTAGACCTTTTCTTGCACTATAAATTGCAGCTGAGGCTCCAGCAGGGCCACCTCCCACAACGACGACATCAAATTGTCCGAGGTTTTTTGCCTCTTCATTCAATTCTTTTTTACCAAAATAAGATTCCAGCTTGTTTAACAGATCTACAAAACTAATTTTTCCAGAATGAATCAATTGATCTTGTATCACCACACTTGGCACACCCTGAATTCCTAATTTTGAAATTTCGTCTTGCGTATAGGAGCCATCGATCATGGTGTGATTAAATTCAGGGTGAATAAGCGCCATTTGATTCAATGCCTGGACCACATTAGGGCAATTCTCGCAGGTCAAGGAAACATACGTTTTAATTTCGATCGGTCCTTTGAGTGCGCTAATTCTTTTAGCAAGACCTTCATCGGGCATGCGTCCTTTACCATCGGAATTGAGAACTGCAAGAACAAGAGAGCTGAATTCGTGACCATTGGGAATTCCATTGAATCGAATTCCTGTTTGCTGACCGTTTTTAAGGATTAAAAATTGAGGATAACTTGTTTTTTCATCACTCACTTTCAATGAAAGCTTTGAGTTTAGCGCAGTAACATCACTCAACATTTCCACTAACTGTGATTGATCAGGGTGATCACATTGGAAGTAAGAGAACTCGATCGAGCTTTCAAGGTTTTCAAACAAAGAGACTAACTGTTTTTTTAAATCTTGATCAAACATGATCGAGCCCTCCTACTTGATTTATTTATTACCTAGATTTTTCCAACCAGATCCAGACCCGGTTTCAATGTTTTTGCGCCCGGAGTCCATTTTGCCGGACAAACTTCACCCGGATGAGAGGCAACAAACTGAGCTGCCTTAACTTTTCTCAATAGTTCGTCTGCATTTCTTCCGATTCCGTTGTCATGGATTTCAGCAATTTTGATTTTACCTTCTGGATCAACGACAAACGTTCCACGATAAGCCAATCCTTCTTCTTCAATATGGACTCCGAAAGCACGAGTAAGATGGCCGGTTGGATCTGCCAACATTGGATAACGAATCTTTTTAATGGTTGCAGAAGCATCATGCCAAGCCTTATGGACAAAATGAGTGTCTGTACTGACTGAAAGAATTTCCACACCCATTTTTTTGAATTCCTCGTACTGATCAGCCATGTCACCCAATTCGGTAGGGCATACGAAAGTAAAATCTGCAGGGTAAAAGAAAAAGATAGACCATTTTCCTTTTAAATCTCCCTGAGTGATGGTCTTAAAATCTCCGTTCACATAGGCCTGAACTTTAAAGTCAGGAATTTTTGTATTGATGATCGTATTCATGCTGTTCTCCTTTTTAGCGCCAAATGGCGGGTTATTTTCTGGAAGCTTTCTTCCTTGTTTCCATTATCGCCAAAGATGGGTGATTTATGAATTCAATTATAACTATCGAATGATAGATAAAAGCTATCAAAGGAGGGACAAAAACATCGGAATTTAACTCTTTTTCATTTCAACCTTCAAAACAAAAAAGCCCCGTTAACTTTCGTCAACGAGGCTTTTTAATATTGTTCACTTCCTGTGAGAGAAGCGTTGATGAAGTGGTCAGTAGCGGCTTAGCGTCTTAGCCTTGCCGCCACATCAGGCGCTTACACGCCTTTGACCTAAACTTACATCATGCCGCCCATACCACCCATACCGCCCATGTCTCCGCCTGGAGTTGGAAGCTTCTTCTCTGCTTTTTCAGCAATGAGAGTTTCGGTAGTGAGCATAAGGCTAGCTACAGAAGCTGCGTTTTGAAGCGCGCAACGGCTAACTTTTGCAGGATCAATCACACCTGCAGCAAGAAGGTCTTCATACTTCTCTGTAAGTGCGTTAAAGCCGAATCCAGCAGTTGTGTTGGATACTACTTTATCAACCACAATCGAACCTTCCAAACCTGCGTTAGCAGAAATCTGACGAAGAGGTTCTTCGATCGCACGTTTGATGATGTTGATACCCGCTTGTTGCTCTGGAGTTGATCCCTTAAGGGTTGCCAATACTGCTGAAGCACGAAGAAGCGCAGTTCCACCGCCTGGTACGATTCCTTCTTCAACTGCTGCACGAGTTGCATTGAGGGCATCGTCCACACGAGCTTTCTTCTCTTTCATTTCTACTTCAGAAGCAGCACCCACGTTGATCACAGCCACTCCACCATGGAGTTTCGCAAGACGCTCTTGGAGCTTTTCACGATCGTAATCTGATGTAGTTTCAGCGATTTGAGCGCGGATTGTTTTCACGCGGCCTTCCACTGCATCTTTTTTACCTGCACCATCAACAATGGTAGTGTTGTCTTTATCAACAGTGATTTTGCGAGCTTGACCGAGGTCTTCGAGCTTAACTGCATCGAGTTTGTGGCCAAGATCATCTGAAATCACAGTTCCGCCAGTCAAGATTGCAATATCTTGAAGCATTTCTTTACGGCGATCACCAAATCCAGGAGCCTTCACTGCAGCAACCTGAATCGTACCACGCAGTTTGTTCACCACTAAAGTCGCCAAAGCTTCGCCTTCAACTTCTTCAGAAATGATCATGAGTGGCTTATTCTTCTGAACTACTTTTTCAAGAGTAGGAAGAAGATCCTTCATGCTGCTGATTTTTTTGTCGTAGATCAAGATGTATGGATTTTCGAGAACGCATTCCATCTTATCAGGATTGGTCACGAAGTAAGGAGAAAGATATCCACGGTCAAACTGCATACCTTCCACAACATCAAGCGTGGTTTCAGAAGTTTTTGCTTCTTCTACAGTGATCACGCCTTCTTTACCCACTTTTTCCATTGCTTGAGCAATGATGGTTCCGATAGCTGGATCATTGTTTGCGGAAATTGTTCCTACTTGCGCCACTTCTTTTTGGTCTTTAATCGGTTTAGCGATTTTTTTGAGTTCTGCAACTACAGCTTCAACCGCTTTATCGATTCCACGCTTTACATCCATTGGATTCAAGCCTGCAGCAACGATTTTTGCACCTTCGCGGAAAATAGCTTGAGCAAGAACAGTTGCAGTAGTGGTACCATCACCAGCGTCGTCGTTGGTTTTAGAAGCAACTTCACGAACCATCTGAGCGCCCATGTTTTCGAACTTATCAGAAAGTTCAATTTCTTTAGCTACAGTCACGCCGTCCTTAGTGATTAACGGAGCGCCGAAAGACTTTTCGATAACTACGTTGCGGCCTTTAGGGCCAAGTGTAACTTTAACCGCGTCGGCGAGAATGTTAACGCCGTTCAGGATGGAGTTACGTGCTTCTTGTGAAAACTTAAGTTCTTTTGCTGACATGTTGATCTCCTTGTTTTTGGTTAATTATTGGATGATTCCGAGAATATCTTCTTCACGCATCATCAAAAACTCTTCGCCATCGATCTTGATTTCTGTTCCTGAATATTTTCCAAACAGAATCTTATCGCCTTTTTTGACTTCAAGTGGACGAACCTTACCATCTTCAGTCACGCGGCCTGTTCCGGCAGCGATCACTTCGCCTTGAATCGGCTTTTCTTTAGCGGTATCTGGAATGATAATTCCGCCTTTGGATTTTTCTTCTTCTACGAATCTCTTGACGAGAACACGATCGTGTAATGGACGAACTTGCATGTTACCTCCGGTTTGTTTGTTAAAGTTAAACCTAAAATTTGGTTTCAGATGATTAAATGGTTTCGGAGGCGAAATTGTCAACCTTTGGCTCTGTTTTTTTACAAAAAATCCCACTTTTTTTACTTAATTTTGTAACTTTTGTTTTTCTATTGACAGTGACAACGCTATGCGCTATCAAACGCCCTTGTTAAGGGGTTAACTATAAAACAAACATTAGGGGGGTCAGACCATGTCTGCTATATCCAAGTATTTTAGTCTACTTATGCTCGGGGGCTTTGCTTTTTACGCTGTTTCTGCGCACGCAATCACCACAACCAAAACCGATGAACTCTATCCAGAAAGCCTCAAATTAGAGCGCTCTTCAGCTGAAATTCCTTCCAGTATTGATATTGGTGAAGAGTATGTTGCGGATCCAATCGAGACTAGCGTCAATCCGAGCGAAGAATTAAATGCGGCTGAAAAAAATACAACACCGGCCAAAAAAATCACTTCAAAGTCGATTAAGACCAAGAAAAGCTCTCGCAATTAATCATTCTAAAAATCAACTGAACAACTCTTCTTCCAGAGTCGTCGACATCGATCCCGATTTTTAGTTGCAATTTTGAGCTATCTCGAATAGTTTTCAATTTCTCTTTCGAATTTGATTCTGATCGGCCAGATAGCTCAGTCGGTAGAGCAGCGCATTGAAAATGCGCGTGTCGGCGGTTCGATTCCGTCTCTGGCCACCACTTTTTTTCATCTTTCATCAATCTCTGAACAAGCTACGTAACTCGTAATTCCGTAAACAAGAACCCTTAAATCTCACTCTTTAATTAGTTATTGGATTTTGACTTAAAAAAATCAGAACAAAAATAAAAGAAGTTTTCCAAGTTTGAGAAAAAACAAAGAATGAAACCCGCCACAACCAAGGTATTGGTC
>CAZZLF010000144.1:0-5367 GCA_964654965.1 uncultured Bdellovibrio sp. | reverse complement strand
AGATGGTGCGCTTGAGAAATATTACTCGGGTGCACCATTTTTTTATTTGACGTTCCGATAACTTAACTTTATTTCTATATATTATATAACTTTGCAATAGATGCACAGTAATACAGCAGTGAAAGGGGATTTACATGACAACTACATCTAATTTAGCAAAAGGTACGGTTAAATGGTTCAACGACGCCAAAGGTTTTGGCTTCATTCAGACTGAGGCAGTATCAGGCGACATTTTCGTACACTATAGCGCTATTCAAGGCGATGGTTTCAAAACATTGTCTGAAGGCCAGATGGTTGATTTTGAACTAGTGAATGGTCCTAAAGGCCCTCAAGCCTTTAACGTGACAAAAAGTGAAAATAACTAATCATTTATTCACTTAGGTATTTTAAAAGCTCACTGTTTACAGTGGGCTTTTTTTTTATCCCTATCATTTTTAAAAATAGGGCATAAAGTCGAATTCGTCATTTTTGGAGCTATTTAAGAGCTGACATACTCGCTTCAAATCCACTTCTTTAGAGTTCAAAACTAATTCTAATTTTCCCTTTTGATCACGCACCAAATCTCCATAGAGCTGAATCGCCCTGAATCCTTTTGGGTGCTGTGTTGGAGCAATCAAACCAAAAATGGGCTTATTTAATTTTGTGTTTGATGCTTTTATCCGAACTCGACTGACTTTTTTAAGAGGAATTACTTTTGAAATCTTAGCTCTAAGATGTGGTCCACCATCAAAAGGATCAACTTCATTTAAATATTCAAACCCAATTCTTTTTAAAAGATGCATAACGGGCTCAGTTTTCGGGCCGACTTTTCCTATAGAATTTCTGGCTTCTGGAGGAAGAAACGTGGTGTAAATTTTTCCTTTTGGAAACAAATCCCGGATAAAATCTTTGTTCTTAGAAGAAAGCTTATCGGCTTCCCAATAGTCCATATCGGTAAAACGTCTTCCAACCGCTTCCCACAATGGGGAATGGCTTTTTTTATTCAATGGGGGCAAAAGCTCAGCAATGAGGTCGTCTTTAAAAACCCTTCTATTTTGGTGTAAAAAAAGAAATCTTGAGAAAAATATTTGTCTTCCAACTTTTTCTAAATGATTGCGGTAATTTTCAGCTACTACCAACGCACCTAACTCCGAAGGTCCCTCTGTCTGGGTCTTCAAAGTCAATGTGCCGTGGACGAACCCCGTTTGAATCATTTCAGAGAATCGTCTCTCCGTTCCTGCCTTAAAATAATAATGAGGTGATTCGGGTGTTCCATGTTGATGGACAATCATCGCAGTAGCAATAACTTTGCGCGATTTCAAATCTTCAGCAACAAATACAAATTTTGGATTATTTGATTTACCTTTAAATGAACTTATAGAATGTGAAATGCGCTCAACCATTAATGAATGGCTGGAGGGAAAATTAAACATTCCAGGCGTATTTGCCAATTTCAACAAATCGGAAACGTCTTTTTTTTGAACTTCCCTAATTAAAAACACATTAACCGCTCATTGCGTGAATCAAATCACGATAAAAATGAATTGCTTCTTCCAGCTCAGTCCAAGAAATATGTTCGTTGGGTCCCTTAGGATGTCCGTTCATTGATCCAAGTCCAACAATCGATGTTGGAAATTTCGCTTTTACAAACAGCCCCGCATCACTGAGATAATTGATATTTTTAGAGCTGATCATGTATTCGGATAACGCTCCTAAGACAGCATAATTTTTAGTGATCTGAAAATGGAGCTTTGGATAATCCGTCGTGACTTTTGAAACATGTTCCTTCCACTCTTTTTCTACTGATGAAAGGGAGTGGTTCGGCATTAATCTCAACTCAAAAGCGAGAGATATTTTACCTGAATTTTTAAGCTGAATCCTAGTGATTGCACCTTGGCTCACCGGTTGATCAAATGATGAATTGATGGAAAGATTGAGTTTTTCCATGAATTTTTTCCATTCGAAATCCAGCCTCAAGATGACTTCGAGAAGTTGCTGGGGAATAAAGCTGGCACCGGCATCACTAGCATTGGAATATTCAACCCGATAAACACTTCCCATGGCTTCAGTTCCAATTTCCTTTTTTAGAAATTGTTTAAAGTCTTCAAATTGAAAGGTTGTCAGATATATTTTTACTTTGGAAAGGTCTGGAATGCCGCCCGCAGCTCCGTGTACCGATAATGAGCCCCACTGAAAATCAAATCCGGCATCGGTAGCATCTAAAAGCAAATTCATGAGTAGATCAAACGAATTGATCGCAAATTCTTTTTGCGCAAGATCCATACTCAGACCCGTTGTTGTAATTTCAACACAGCGATTATAGCCTTTTGAATCTCTTTCCTTGCCGGCCGCATCAATTTCAACTTGAAATGAAATTTGTCCGGGAGATTGATTGGTTTGAAGTAATTTTGTAGGTGCGTAGGTATAAACAGATTTTGGATTTACACACAAGGATTCAACTATATATTTAGACCCAAGCATTCCAAACAAGGATCCACATGTGCCCGCAAGATAAATAGGAGTTTTATGACTCTTCTTGGGAAGTTCTGCTGCTCCGAATATGCGGCAAAGAAAATCTAATTTCCCCTGAATGGCTCCGGCTCCCACTATCATTTTTTCGTTGGAAACAGATGAATATGGGTTTCCATGAGTTAATGTCCATTGAGCAGGAATGCTGCCCATCGTGACATCAAGTGGATTGATGAATAAAACTCCATTTCTAGTGGACCGATCTACCAATGTGTCCGAGCTGAACGCAATCAAATTAGACTGTCTTTTAGAAAGTCGATCAACAGAATGTCCTACTGGTTGGACTTGGGTTTTAAATCCAAACTCTGTGAGTAAAGCTCGAAGATATAATACTAACTCGTCATTTCCGCTTTCCTCATGGGAAGGGATACTCAGAACTTTTTTTGCACATTCTTTAAAATAAGAAAAACTTGGCATCTTGCTTATAAATATCAAATACTTATTTTTCTTGCAATGAAAGAGCCGTCGTCGTCTAATGTTTCAAAATGAGTTCTTATTCTGAATTAGATGCAGCGGGAAAGTATAAGGAGGCCATAATACAGCTCCAGCAGACCCCTACCTATGACGCTAATTATTTTTTTAATCTAGGAATTCTCTATGGAAAAGATCAACAGCATGGCCTTGCTGTTGCCTATCTTGAAAAATCTAATCAACTGAAACCTCATGACCCTGAGATACTTAAAAATCTTAAAATAGCTCAACAACTGCTAAAAAAAGAACTGACTTTGCATCGATCAAAAATTATTGAATTAGATGGTTCTTCCAAGTCACTCGAAAAGTTTGCTGATCGGATCCAAACAGATGAAATCATGGGGGTAATCGGACTTGTTGTGGTCATTGTTTCATTGCTCTGGACTCGTGCATATCTCAAAACCAGAAATATCACTAAAACGTTTTTAAAACCTTCTGGTTGGTTTGGTGCGCTGGCTGTGGTTCTTTCTTTTGCCTTTTATGGTGTTCACCGAATTGGTAGCTCTAATCCATCTGCGGTATTATTGATGAAACAACCACTCAGAAGTGGTCCTGGCATGAATTACCCTGAACTTTTTTCGGTCGAAGCAGGTGTAAAAGTCAGAATGGTTGGAAGCTCCATTACGCTCAACGATACAGAGAGCTGGCAAAAAATCAGATATGACGCGGAACACACTGCATGGATTCCGCTCTCTAGTTTACTTCAACTTTAATTACATGATAACGCACCACACAGGGTGGTAAAAGGGTTTATATGAGAACTTATTTTAAAATTTTAATGATTTCCGGTTTCTCTTTATTCATTGTTCTTCAACAGGGCTGTTCATCCAAAAAAGTAAATGAAAATGATCCCAAGGAAATGTTTGAAGATGCTCAGCAAGACATTTCTACCGATCGCTACTTGCTTGCTTTGGACAAATTACGAATTATCAAAAATAAGTTTGCGTACACTAGCTATGGTTCTCTCTCTCAACTTAAGATAGCCGATGTTTATTTTTTACAAGAATCTTTTCCAGAAGCTGCTTCCGCCTATGAGACTTTTGTTGAACTTTTTCCAAAACACGAAAAAGCTCCTTATGCACTTTTTAGAGCAGGTGAGTCTCAATTTCTTGATATTCCCACCAATACTGCAAGAGATTTAAAATCAGCCGAAAATGCAATTTCAACTTTGGACCTCTATTGCGCCAAATATCCTAGTGGTGAATTCTACTCAAAGGCTTTAGAAATGAGAAAACAGGCCTATAATCGACTTGCCGAAAAAGAACTGGGTATCGCTGAATTTTACATCAAAAGAAAAAAACCGGACTCTGCTCGCTTTCGTCTTAATAAAATTTTAGACCAATATAGTAATTCTTCTTCGGCTGAGAAGGCAAAAACACTTCTGAAGAGCCTTTAACCATGAGTTCATTTGAAGAAATTCACGATAAAATTAAATCGAGAAGTTATGTTGAAGCTGAGTCTTTGCTTGCAAAGTCGATACATCAGGAACCTGATAATTCTGACTTATACTACCTCAGAGGTTTATTGAAAAGTTATCAGAACAAAGTCAGCTCATCGATTGAAGATCTCAAACACTCATTAAAACTTGATCCGCGCCACACCGATGCCGCTGTTTGCCTGAGCATTATCTTGAATGATATCGGTCATTATGATGAAGCAAAAAAATATTTTGAACAAGCAAACCAAAGTGTATTTCTAAAACAAGCCGGAGATGATGCTCAAATTGATCACAAATTTTCGATCAAGCATTTTGAATTGGGAGATTTATATTTTCGACATAGAAGGTTTGATGCTTCAATTGAGGAATATAATAAAGCCATTCTTCTTGATCCTGCAGCAACTGAAATCAGGGTAAAGCGTGCGAAAGCTTTTGCAAAAAAAGGCTTTATCACTCGTGCAATTCAAGATCTTCAGCAACTGAAAGCTGAGCGCCCTAGAAATACCATGGTAGGTGTTCAACTTGGCTTACTTCACTACAGTCAGGGTAATGTTTTAGATGCACAAATTGAATGGGAAGAAGTACTTAATCAAGATCCTGTAAACCGTGAAGCCATCGCCTATCTTGAACTTCTAAAAAAGAATTGAATTTAAATGAGTTCCACTCGAGTGTTGAGTGGAAGAATTTTTACTTCTAGTGCCGTTTGAAGCTGTTTTTCACCCTGCTTCTTCATTCCCGCTCCAGCTTGAGCGATCAAGTGAGCACGCAATTCTTTAAACATAGGATATTTGATCGGTTGATCATTTTCCTGCAATACAACTTGTTTCGCTGTTTTCTCTACCACATTGATCACAAGAGGTGCTTTTAAGTTTGCGGTCATTTCAGAAAGGTTGGATGGAATCGTGAGAATCGTAAATACACTCGCGCTCTTTATGGAATTAAGTTTTAAC
>CAZZLF010000143.1:0-5390 GCA_964654965.1 uncultured Bdellovibrio sp. | reverse complement strand
GTTGTTGCGCTTTGCCTATCGTTGGAATAAACGCATCAAAGGGTTGAATCATTTGAGAACGCTTGATTCCATTCCGGTGATATTGGTATCAATTTTAAGCATTCATCCTGCTTTTACACTTCCGCTAGTTTTTTTCGTAGGATTATCAATTGTGAATTACCATTACGAAGCTGTTTTCAAATACTCCATGTTGCTTTTGGGAATTCAGACTTTTATTCATTTTATTGAATTAAATCGATCTTTTCACTTGGGTGAATCGTTTGTTGCTGTGGGCCGACTCAATGCGATTGCCGTTCTCGTTGTTGGTTTTAGCATTGCGTGGTGGATGATCATGGAAAACTTACAAAAAAACATGAGCGAGAACACTCTTCGATCTTTTCAATGGTTCCAATTTTTTGCCGCTATTGGAAGTTTTGCTTTCTTTTTCCTAAAAGGGTAAGATCAGCCTCATGCAAAAGAAAGATTTCATCCAATCCATCGGTAATACCCCTCTTCTTTACCTGAAATCACTTTCCGAACTTACCGGCTGTGAAATCTATGGCAAGGCTGAATTCATGAATCCGGGAGGAAGCGTAAAAGATCGCGCTGCCCTGGCAATGATTCTCGATGCAGAAAAAAAAGGAAAACTTAAAAAAGGCGGATTGATCGTTGAAGCCACCGCTGGAAATACTGGTATTGGATTAGTTCTCATTGGAAACATACTTGGTTATCGAACCAAATTCCTAGTTACCGAAAATCAAGCCAAAGAGAAAATCGATACCCTTCGTGGAATGGGGGCGGAAGTCATGGTCGTTCCCCTAGCGCCTTATCCTGATCCAAAAAATTATCGTATCCTCGCTGCCAAAGTGGCTGAAGAAGAAGGCGGGGTTTACATGAATCAATTTGAAAATGAATCCAATTACTGGATGCACTACCACACCACCGGTAAAGAAATCTGGGAGCAAACCAAAGGTGAAATCGACTCTTTTGCTTGCGCAATTGGCACAGGTGGAACGTTGGCCGGCATTTCCCGTTACCTAAAGGAAAAAAACCCAAAGGTAAAGATCGGTTGCACTGATCCAGTGGGATCCGCAATGTATCAATATTTCAAAACGGGCCAAGCAACAGTGACGCCTGGTGAATCCATTTCAGAAGGAATTGGCCAAACATTTATTACTGCTAATGTGAAACCCGCTTTGGTGGATGAAGCATTTCAGTTGAGTGACGAGGTCATCACCAACATGGTTCATTATATAGTCAGGGAAGAAGGAATTTTTGTCGGGTCTTCTTCAGGAGCAAATCTTTGCGCCGCATACCTCATGGCCAAAAAACTTGGACCAGGGAAGAAGATTGTCACCATACTTTGTGATTCAGGACAAAAGTACATTTCTAAAATGTTTAATCCAGAGTTTTTGAAAAACCGTGGATTGAAGATCACTGGTAAATCAGAAGATCTTTTTCCGGCCTTGGAGCGCTGTCTTTAATCAACTTTCGAAATATTTGACTGAACGATCAGATAACATGTGCCTAAAGTATTGACACCGGAATGTCGAAAAACAGGTCATCTTCATTCATCTATTTTAGTATAAAAAATAAATAAAACTGATTCTTTTCAATGCCTTATCAGCAATGCGCCGGCAATACTGTCAGTTGGCACAATCCCTGCTCTTTATTCCATTGAGAGTAATTAATTGAAAGGAATAAAAGTTATGAAAAGAACTACTTTAAAAACTATTTTAGCCGGTCTTGCAACCGTAGGATTATCTGCCTGCGGAATGAACAGCCAACCTCCGTATGGACAGTACGGACAATATGGTCAGTATGGTCAATACGGACAGTATGGACAGTACGGACAAATCGCTGGGAACAATTGTATTTCCCAAGCTTCTCAAGGTTTAAACCTGACCTTCAATGCCCAAGGAATTCGCCCAATTGGATCTGTTGGATTCTACGCTGGCCAACTTCCACAAGGTCACCCATTCGCTGGCCAACACGGTACTGTTACCGTAGGTCAAGCTTCCGTGATGCAACAAGTTCCAGGCAGCACCATGGTTACCAAACAATCTCAAAACGGAAACATTAACCTGAGTGTGAATCTTCAAGGAAGTATTGTGACAGGCTCCATCCAGATCAGTCCACAAGCTCTTTATTCGACCGGTGTGATGAACTTCCTTTATAACAATTCGGGTTACACTAATTATCAGCAACCTGCTCAGCAAAACAGTGTATGTGTGACTTCACTCGGCCTGGATGTAAGCTACACTTCCAGTTACGGCGGCGGGTACTACAACCAAACAGCCACTGGCACCGTTAACACAGCTTTGATTTATCTCTACCTGAGCAATGGTCAGATGGTTCCAGTCCCGGTAGTTCTTTAATATTCAAACAGTTCCCTTCAACCTGACTCTCGAACCCGGAGTGTGGAAACACACTTCGGGTTTTTCATTTTAAATGTCACCAAGAAGCATTACATTTCTGGCGAAATACCCTTTAGCGGCATCTTCATAAAGATCAAATCTGACCTTTTGCCCAGGATTGAGCGAACGGAACTCTTTATGATTTTGAATTTGAGCGATTTGAATAGATGAGTAATGAACAAAAACTGTTTGTCCGTGCTCGGATTCGATCAGTCCAAATCCTTTTGAATCATTGAACCAAACGACTAAACCATTAAGCATGATTGACTAAGCATCGTTCCCTGATGCCCCCTCAACAGAATCATGACAGGATTATCGGACGAACTCAAATACGATTTCCTGATTTCCGAGATATCCCAAAACTTTTCTAATTTCTCGTTCCTGAGCAACAGGATTGGTTTCGAGTTGATAAATTATATTTTTGTACTGATCACTCTTGGATTCGATTTCGGCAATTTCTTGACGCTTTAGGTGCACTTGGTATTCAACCTGAAGCCACTGCTTAATTCCAGGCGATTTAATCCAAAAGTCAAGCAATCCTGATACCAGCAACAACCAAACACCAAAGAACCCTAACCACAACTTATGAATCTGATCAGAATGTATATTCATTTAAATTGAAATGCCGCTTTCCCTGGATATTGTGATTTAGAGCCTAAAAATTGCTCAATGCGCAGTAACTGATTGTACTTTGCTGTACGATCCGTACGGGATGCAGAACCTGTTTTAATCTGACCTGCATCGGTGCCAACCGCAAGATCAGCAATAAAGGCATCTTCACTCTCTCCACTTCGATGAGAAACCACAGTGGTATAACCAGCTGAACGCGCCATCTTCATTGCATCCAGCGTTTCAGAAACTGTTCCAATCTGATTGAGTTTGATCAAAATAGAATTCGCCACCTTCTGTTCAATTCCTTTTTTCAAGAACTCAGGGTTCGTCACAAAAAGATCGTCCCCCACGAGTTGAACTTTTTTACCCAACTTTTGGGTGAGAACATTCCATCCTTCCCAATCATGTTCGGCAAGTCCATCTTCTATCGATAGAATCGGAAAGTGAGAAATCCACTTCTCATAAATCTGAACCATTTCATTGGCGGTACGACCACTTCCTTCAAACCAATACTCCACATGACCTTTTTTATCTTTGTTCACAAACTCGCTGGATGCGCAATCCAAAGCGAGAAAAATCTGGGATCCCGCTTTGTAACCAGCTAAATCAATCGCTTCCAACAACAAAGTCATCACTTTTTCATGAGAACCAGGACCTGCTTCAGCTTCGCTAGAAATTTTCGGCGCAAATCCACCTTCGTCTCCAACTGCTGTAGTCAGCCCCTTTTTAGATAAAATCTTTTTTAGATGATGAAATACCTCTACACCTGCGCGCAAACTCTCTGAGAATGTATTGAATCCCGCAGGAACAATCATGAACTCCTGAATGGCAATTCCATTATCAGCGTGTTTTCCACCGTTAAAAATATTCATGAGCGGCACGGGCAAGACCGTACCCCGGGTTGAAAACTGTTGTGCAATACCCTGGGAAAGTGGCTTTTTATTTTCAAGCGCAGACAAACGGGAGTATGCCATACTGACCGGAAGAATGGCATTTGCTCCAAAATGAGATTTATTGGAAGTTCCATCCAATTTTCGAAGGAGCGAGTCGAGAATGTTCTGTTCAACAAAATCTTTTCCAATGAGAGCAGGAGCAATTTCTTTTTCAACGTGTTGAACAGCTTTTAAAACACCCTTACCCAAAAAACGCTTTGGATCTCCATCCCTCAGTTCAAGCGCCTCGCCTTCACCCGTAGAAGCCCCAGATGGAACAATGGCACGGGCCTGGAAATTCTCGGAAGAAAGTTCCACTTCTACTGTTGGGTAACCCCGGGAATCGAGAACCTCACGAGCAACGCAATTTTGTATCTTCATGGTTTTATTCTTTCAAAAGACGGATTGTTTTTCAATATTGAAACATCTCCGAGTCTTTTGCGGATAATGAATTTGGCCGAACTATCGAATGTTACATCTCCCAAATCACTCTCATTCATGCCCTGATCATTTTGAATGCTGACTTTGGCCTGATAAGTCCCGGGTGGAACTTGAATCACATTCGAAGCAATCAGTTTCGGCAAATAGTTCCAAGATCGAAGGTCAGGGCGATGAGCGTTATCAATCATTTTTTTGGCCATATAAAAGCCAGCCACTGCCGCAAGACGCTTCAAAAAATTATTTTCTTGCTGGGCTGCTTTATAGGTGTTGATCGCAGGAATCAAGGCGGTAAGATACTGCAGACCTATTTTAATCGATTCCTTGAGCATATCCTGGTCCTCACGAACCTTTAGTTCAGTGGCAATGATCTCTTGTAAAGGGCAAACCACAGGTAAGGAAAACGTAGAAACTTTTTTCTGGCTCTCATTTGCCAACGATAGCGTGATCTGATTGTTCGAGGGAGGCATCTCCAGACTTGGAAACTCCACTAGAAACCCAAAACTCTCATCTACCGCATCACTAAAAAAACGAGGGGGGCCATCATAGATGGAATCTTCATCCTGACCGGAAGATGAAATGGCTCCCGCCATTCCGCCCATGAATAGCGTTAAACCAAACTCAGGCGCCACTTCAAGAATCACCCTGAATCCGATCTGCTCCATCTGTGCACGCAACAAGGGATCTTCAATCCCTTTGAACAAGGTTGAAAGACCAATGTGAAAACGCTTGATCTTATACTTGCTCATGACCCCGGCTTCCAAAACAAAAAGAGTGGATTTGGAATCTCTTTTTTCAAGTTTTTTGGCCAGATCCGCCAGTGCGACTGATTGAGAAGCTGAAGAAGGATAATTTTTAAAATCCTGTTCAAGTAGTTTCATCGCATCTTTAGCCAAAAGCTCACCAATTCGCTTTTCACTGTTTTGATCCGAAAGAGAATGCAAATAACTTGCAAGCATCCTTGCCCATAAATCGTCATGATAAAGACGACTGTCATCATTGCTGTTTTTCA
>CAZZLF010000142.1:0-5512 GCA_964654965.1 uncultured Bdellovibrio sp. | reverse complement strand
AAAACGGCTCGATTTTAATCGTGCCTTTTTCCATTTCCTTTAAAATTTCTTGATCACTTAGAATCATGATTCTTCCCCTTCCGTTTACTTCACCACAAAGTTCAAGATCTTATTTTGGACATAAATAATTTTTACAATCTCTTTGCCCTCAAGAAACCTTTGAATACCTTCGTTTTTCTTTGCTAGATCTTCGAGTACTGACTGGTCTGTACCAGGCTCCACCTGAAGAGTGCCACGCAATTTTCCAAGCACTTGTACCGCAATGGTTACCGACTCAGCTTTCACGAGTTCCGAATTATAAGATGGCCAAGGTTCGTATGACAGCGAAGTGGCTTTTTTTCCTTCAACGGTACTGACTGCTTCCCACATTTCTTCTCCAAGATGAGGAGCAAAAGGAGCCAACAGCTGAGCAAATATTTTCATGGCTGCCTTAGGGGTTTTTTCCATCGCTGTGAAGTGATTTACAAAAATCATCATTTGAGAAATCGCAGTATTAAACCGAAGGGCTTCGATATCTTCAGTGACTTTCTTGATCGTCTGATGAAGGATTTTTTCATCTTCTGCAGACATGGAAACGTCAGCTACCTTGATTGTATCAACGCCATTCTTGTCTTCAATGAAGTACAGACGATAAGCTCTGTTTAAAAAGCGGTATACTCCTTCGATGGCCTTAGTTGACCATGGCTTATCTTTTTCCAGAGGCCCCAAGAACATTTCATACACGCGAAGTGAGTCGGAACCGTATTCCTTGACGACATCATCAGGGTTAATCACGTTTCCGCGCGATTTTGACATCTTTTCATTGTCTTCTCCGAGGATCATCCCCTGGTGGACCAGTTTTTTGAAAGGTTCAGAGTGACTGACAAGTCCACAATCATATAGAACCTTCATCCAGAATCGGGAGTAAAGCAAATGCCCCACCGCGTGTTCGTCTCCACCAAGATAGAGGTCAACCGGCATCCAGTATTTTTCAGCGTCTTTGCTCCACGCCTCTTTCGAGTTGTGTGGATCAATATATCGAAGGAAGTACCAAGATGATCCGGCAGAACCCGGCATCGTGTCGGTTTCACGCAAATAGACTTCTCCCGTTTTTTCATCTTTAACTTCACGCCAAGCGGTGATCCCCGCGAGCGGGCTTTCGCCGGTTCCGGTTGGTTCATAACTTTTCACATCGGGTAGAGTCACCGGTAGTTCGTTGTCTTTTAATGGAATGATCTTTCCATTTTTATCTTTCAGGATCGGAAACGGTTCACCCCAATAACGTTGGCGAGAGAACAACCAGTCACGGAGTTTATACTTCACTGACTTCGTTCCGATTTTTTCCTTCTCAGCCCAATCAATGACTTTGGCTGTTGCATCCGCAGTCTTGAGGCCAGTGATGAATCCTGAGTTGATGGCTACACCATCGCCTGAGAAACATTCTCCTTCTTTTCCTCCTTGAACGACGACTTTGATTGGTAGATTGAATTTTTTTGCGAATTCAAAATCTCGCTCATCATGGGCAGGAACCGCCATCACCGCACCAGTCCCATATGTCATCAAAACATAATCAGAAATCCAGATTTGAACTTTTTCTCCGTTAACAGGGTTGATTGCAAATGCACCCGTAAAACATCCAGACTTGTCTTTTGAAGCATCCTGGCGGGCGATTTCTGATTTTTGTGAAGCTTCAAGTTTATACTTTTCAACAGCTGATTTCTGATCTGCAGTGGTGATCTCATCGACTAATGGGTGTTCAGGCGCAAGAGCCATGTAGCTCACGCCCCAAAGAGTGTCAGGCCGAGTGGTGAAAATTTCAAATTCAGCTGCCTTGCCGTCGACCTTAAATTTCATCTGAAGACCGACGCTTTTTCCGATCCAGTTTCGCTGCAATTCTTTTGTTCCCTCGGGCCAGTCTAGTCCATCCAGATCCTGAAGAAGTCTTTCAGCATATTCCGTGATTTTTAGCATCCATTGTTTCATTGGAATGCGATACACCGGGTGACCACCGCGTTCACTTTTTCCATCGACCACTTCTTCATTTGCTAAAACTGTCTTCAATTCTGGACACCAGTTCACTGGAACTTCTTTTTGATAGGCGAGCCCTTTTTCATAAAGCTTGAGAAAGATCCACTGGGTCCACTTGTAGTATTCTGGTGAACAAGTGCTGATTTCGCGGGACCAATCAAAACTGAATCCCAGACTTTTTAACTGTTTTGTAAAATTTTGAATCGCATCGTTCGTCGTAATCGCCGGGTGAACACCGGTTTTAATCGCATACTGTTCTGCCGGAAGACCAAAAGCATCCCAACCCATGGGATGAAGAACATTGAAGCCCTTTGCACGCTTATATCGCGCAAGAATATCAGTCGCGGTGTATCCTTCAGGGTGGCCCACGTGAAGCCCGCTGCTCGATGGATAAGGAAACATATCGAGAACGTAATATTTTGGTTTGGATGAAGTTTGTTCTGTTTTAAATGTGTGTTCTTTTTCCCAGTGATTTTGCCACTTTGGTTCGATTTTGGACGGCTGGTAGCTCATGGAAATGAGACTATCAATCAGTAAGGAATTTTGTCGACTTTTTGTTCCCAGATTTTAAAAATTTGGAGTGCCTCGTCCCTCATCATTGGCACCAGTGGTATGGAGCGTTGAGAATAGGGCTTCCCGATTTCCTGGTAAATAAAATCATCATCGAACTGAATTGCAGCAGCATCAGACTTGGTATTGGCGTAGTAGATCTTAGAACATCTGGACCAATAAATCGCAGAAAGGCACATGGGACAAGGTTCACAGCTGGTATAAATCTCGGCCCCTTGAAGATCAAAGTTATTCAAATTCTTACAGGCATTTCTAATGGCTTGTACTTCGGCATGAGCAGTGGGGTCATTGGTACTGGTGACCTGATTCCAGCCCTCTCCAATGATCTTACCTTCTTTGACAATCACGGCCCCAAACGGACCGCCCGCATTGGTTTCCATGTTCATTCTAGAAAGTTCGATTGCTCTTTTCATGAAGGGATTCATTGTCATGTTTCTACTCCAGTTGATATTTCTTTGGTTCCAATACAGGTTCAGTGTCTATCCCCAATTCAGTCTTGATCCGGGTTGAAAAACTCATCATGGAATGAACGCTTCCATGATTTATCCAGATTTTTTTGGGAAATTTGGGCGCACTTTTCAACCAAGAAAGAAGGTCGTTGGTGTCTCCATGTCCTGAAAGGGCGTGAAGAACCTCAATTTTAGCGCGGACGCTCACCTCTTCGTGGTGAATGTTCATAACACCGGATTTAGCCGCAACTTCCTGCAGATAACGCCCCTTAGTCCCCTCTGCTTGATAGCCCACAAAAAGGACCAGATTGTCTGGATTAGGCAGAACCCTCTTCAGATGATGAAGAACCCGCCCGCCCTCGAGCATTCCTGAAGCAGAAATGATCACCATCGGTCCTTTTCGATCACCCAATTCGATGGACTGCTGGGCACTTTTCACCATCTCAAATTTCATCGGGAAAAATTTTCTTAAATTATTGGTATAAGAAACACCATCGCGGAAGTCTTCAGAGTGCTCAAGATAAACTGCGGTTGCTTCACGTGACATGGGAGAATCCAAAATGACCGGAATACTTGGAATTCTATTTTCATCTTCGAGTTTTCGGATCATGTAGGTTACTTCTTGTGCACGCCCCACCGCAAAAGATGGAATCACCAAGATAGAATGTTTATCCACAATAGTTCGGATGAATCCTGCTAATCGCTCCAATGAATTTTCATCGGCATGGATCCGATCACCATAGGTCGATTCCAAAACGAGAAAATCAGTCTCAGGAAGCGGGTCCGGTTTCTTAACGGTCATTTGTCGATCATGCCCAATATCACCGCTGAAAGTGAGATAAGTGGGATTTCCTTCAATGATGAATTTCAAACGAATAAAAGTCGATCCGGTGATATGTCCAGCTCGAAACATCTGAAAAAAAACGCGATCACCGAGTTGGTGCCAATCATACATGGTTTGAGACTGAAACAAGAGAAACGAATCTGCCACATCCTGAGTGTCATATAGAGGAAGAGCCGGCTTGTGGCGGGAATGGCCGGTTCTATTGGCATACTCTGCATCTTCCATTTGAAGTTTAGCGGAATCAACCAACATGATCTTTAAAAGATCCTCGGTACCAGAACTACAATGAATGGTTCCGCGAAAACCTTCCTTAACCAAACGAGGGATCAACCCACTATGATCCATATGTGCATGAGTTAACAGGACACCGGTCAAATTTCGGGCGTTGATTCCAAATGGTTCCCAGTTTTTTTGCTTCGAGGTTTTTTCTCCCTGAAACATTCCGTAATCAATTAAAAAACTTTGATCCTCGAAACGGATCAATGCTTTACTTCCAGTGACTTCACCCGCGGCCCCCAAAAAATGCAAAGTGATTTCCGGTTTCATTTTATATTTCCATGATCAGCGGAATCACCGTCGGTTTTTTTCCAACATTCCGCTCCAGAAAACGACGAAGCTCGATTCTCACTTCTTCACCGAAATCTTTATTCTTTACACCCAGTTTCAAATCCTGCTTGTATTTCAAGATTTGTTCTTCGACGACCTTGATGGATTCCTCGATCAGCCAAGGTTCCATTGCTTCTGAAACCAGACCTTTTGAGATTATTTCGGGCTTTGAAAGAATTTTTCCGGAATCTTTTTCCCTGGTGAGAAGACAGAAAACCACTCCGGTTTCCGCCAATTTTCTTCGGTATTTCAAGAGTGATTTGGTGATTTCATTTCCATCTCTACCAGCAACCAAAACGCGCAATTCAGAAACCTCATCCACAATTGAAATCTGATCGGGACTAATTTCAACCACTTCTCCGTTTTCAATGACACAGATGTTTTCTGTTTTCACACCGGTCTCTTCCGCAAGATTGGCGTGATGAACCAGATGACGGTATTCTCCATGTACAGGGATGAAGAATTTTGGTTTCACCATCTCTAACATTTTTTTGAGTTCCGGACGAGTAGCGTGCCCGCTGGTGTGAACATCTTCAATCGCATCGTAAAGAATTTCCGCACCGGTTTTGAACAACTCATTGATCAATTTGCTAATAGGAACTTCGTTTCCAGGAATCTGGCTTGAACTAAAAATGACCAAGTCACCTTGGGCAAGTTTTACATGCGCATGTTCCTGATGGGCAATCCGGTTCAAGGCAGACCTTGGTTCTCCCTGACATCCGGTGGACATGACAATCAATTTATTCCGGTCGTACTGATTGATCTTTTCAATTGGAACAAAAAGATTCGAATCAAAGGAAATCACTCCCCGTTCATGTGCCAATCTTACATTTTGCTCCATGCTTCTGCCGGTGAGCGCGATCTTTTTACCCATCTTCTTGGCTAGCTCAAAAATATTCGCCATTCTTCCCACGTTCGACGAAAACATGGAAACAATGATCATTCCCGCGGCGTTTTTGAGTAAATCCTCGAAACGACTTAGAATATGTTCATCTTGCAGCATGTGGTTTTCATGCTCAACATTCGTGGAATCCGA
>CAZZLF010000141.1:0-5522 GCA_964654965.1 uncultured Bdellovibrio sp. | reverse complement strand
GATGATTTCGTCTTTCAAATCAAATTGAATGGATCCTTTTGGAGCAACCAATTTGAAGAACTCAAGAATGTTACGTGAAAACAACTCACTTGCATTGGTGGCAAGCTTAGAAGGAAGATTCACCGAACCAACGATTCGCACTCCATTCACTTCCACCGTTTCACCCGCCTTAGTCTTAGTGCAATTTCCACCTTGTTCGGCAGCCATGTCGACCAGAACAGCACCTGGCTTCATCATTCCAAGCTGTTCATCATCGACCAAAATAGGAGCTTTTCTTCCTGGAACCAGTGCAGTGGTAATGACCAAATCTGCCTGCGCTAGAGATTTATTAACAGCAGCGCGTTGGGCTGCACGATATTCAGCGGTAGCTTCTTTTGCATAACCGCCTTCACTTCCAACGGATGCTCCGGCAACTTCAATGAATTTTCCACCCAAACTTTGAACTTGTTCCTTGGTTTCAGGACGCACATCGGTCGCTTCCACCACTGCTCCCAAGCGTTTAGCGGTAGCCACAGCTTGAAGTCCGGCAACGCCTGCACCAAAAATGAGCACCTTCGAAGGAGTGATGGTACCTGCAGCGGTCATCAGCATGGGAAAAATTTTATCCATCACTTGAGCACCTTCAATCACCGCACGATAACCGGCAAGATTTGCTTGGGAACTCAATACATCCATGCTTTGCGCCCGAGAGATTCGAGGAATAGCATCGAGGGACACCGCTGATATTTTTTTCGCATTCAACGCTTGAATGACGGAAGACTCGGTACGATGGTAAAGAAGAGAAATCCAGATGGAACCTTCTGGAAGTTTAGCCAGACGTTCTGCTGTAGGAACGTTGATCTGAACAAACACTTCACCGCCACCAAGAAGATCTCCCTCCTGCATCACTTTGGCACCAGCCTGAGTGAAAGCATCATCCGAAAAATGAGCTTGAACACCTGCACCGGTTTCAACAAAAACTTGGTGACCCATTTTCACCAGTTGGGAACAAACTTGGGGAGTGAGCGCTACACGATTTTCACCACTGCGCACTTCTTTGAATAATGCAATTTTCATCCAGGATTCTCCTATGGGGCAATCTTAACGAAGGTGACTAGCTTTGTCTTTTTTTTTGTGAAATCAATTTGAGCATTTAAGCGAAAAAAGATATGAAAATCTTCATGCGTCTGATCGCTTATTTTTCGTTATTTTTAATGTTATTGATGAACACTTCCGCATACGCCGACTGTGAAACCCTACTTCAGAACTTGCGCGTTGAGTCGGAATTTGCGATTGGGGACCCTTGGAAAGCAACTTACTTTGATATCACCTCAAACTACTTACGAGCCAAAACCGTAGTTAGTGTTCGTTATGACCAGTGCACCAGTGAGAATTGCAGATCCAAATTAGAACTGATTTCAAATTCAAAATGGGATCATCTTTTACTGAAATTCAGCGTAGACCGAACAACTTGCGACAACATCTGGTCTTATTTTATTTTAATTTCAGGTGGTGGAACCGCTGAATTTTTGCCGATTGAAAAACTGATCAGCGTTCAAATTGATGATGAAAATGGTGCCTAGGACCGGAATCGAACCGGTACGTCTGTTGCCAGACCCAGGATTTTAAGTCCTGTGCGTCTACCAATTTCGCCACCCAGGCACATCAGATGAAAAATGAAATTGGAGACTCCATCGTGCCAAGTCGCTTCTTTTTTTGCAATCAATTTTCCAAAAAACCCGCATCCCCCCTCAAGGGGCTATTATTTTTCACTGCGGTTCTTGGCCTTGGTCAATAACAAGCGGATCGGCGTTCCGAGGTATCCCCAGCGCTCCCGAATGGACTTGACCAAATGACGAGTCATGCTGAAATGGATCTTGTTCGGATCACTGACATGGGCAACAAAGGTCGGTGGATTTCGACTCGCCTGTAGTACGAAATAAAATTTGGCATTATCCGGGTTTTGAATTTCCACTTCACGACGAATAAACTCAGTGATTTCCCTGGTCGATAACTTCAATGTTCTTTGCTCCAGAACGACCTGGATCAATCGATAGAGACGATCTAAACCGATTCCATCTTTGGCCGTGGTGAATACCAAGGGAGCATATCCCAGAAAACGGATCTGTCCCCGCAATTGTTCTTCCGCTTTCTTCTGTGAAAACTCCTTATTATCAACCTGGGTGTCCCATTTATTGAGAACCATGATGACACTGCAACCGGCATCTTCAATCATTCCTGCAATTTTCTCGTCCTGATCATAAACACCCTTTTCAGCGTCAATCATCAGGATCGCGAGACTTGCTCGTTCCAATGCTTTTCGGGTTTGAACCACGGAAAGCACTTCAACCCCTTGCTCGGTTTTGTTTTTTCTTCGAATCCCTGCGGTATCCACAAACAGGAAGTCTTGGCCATTCCAATTGACCTTGGTATCAATCGCATCCACAGTCGTTCCAGCAACAGGACTGACAATGGAACGATCCTCACCACAAATGGCATTCAATAAAGTACTTTTGCCAACATTCGGTTGCCCCACAATTGCAATCGACGGAATGGGAGGAGTATAAGATTGAAACTCTTTTTCCTCTTTTTCATCCGCTTGTTCCGCATCTTTTTCAGAAATCACCCTGGAATCGATCAGATCGGCGGCATTTCTTGAGTCTAAATTTTCACTCTCATCATCAGCAAAATCATCATCAGAAAAAAAGGATTTTTCTTCTTCATTCAGTTTTTCAGACTCTTCTGCTTCTTCTTCCTGTGAGTATTCCGTTTTCGACTCTTCAAAAAGCTGCACAACCAGATCTTTGAGATCGTCAATCCCCAGGCCATGTTCAGCAGAAATCGCGATCATCTTTTCAATGCCGAGAGCATAAAAATCATGAATCATCTCGTCTTCGATGCGATCGCTATCGGCTTTATTCAAAACTGCGATTAAAGGTACGCGATCCTTTAATCCGGAACGACGAAGTTCTTGAAGAACGGATCGATCTTCATTGGTGAGACCGGCACGGATATCCATGACAAACAAAACAACATTGGCTACATCCAGGGCGGTTTTCACCTGGCGAGCGATTTCATGACGAAACAACTCATGTCCAAGACCACCGGTATCCACAAGATTAACGAGTACTGGTTTGGCATAAACCCACCATTCAACCGATTCCTTGATCCGATCCCGCGTTACACCAGGAGTATCCAGAACCAAAGAGCGCCTACGTCCCAGGAGACGATTGAACAAACTGCTTTTACCGACATTGGGTCGGCCCACGATCACGACGTTCATTTTCTTGCTCCTGACTTACCTTTTTCAAGCACATAGCCCAAATTCTTCATTTTTTCTGATTCCGAAGTCCAACCTTCCATGACTTTCACACGGAGATCCAGAAAGACTCGTTCACCCAACAAAGATTCAATCTCCTTGCGGGCTCCCATACCAATTTCTTTGATTTTTTTTCCGCCGGCACCAATGACCATTCCCTTTTGACTTTCACGCTCAACATAAATCATGGCGTGGATGGTGATCGGTTTTTCATTTTCTTTGAATGACATGATCTCAACCGCACAGGAATAAGGAAGTTCGTCGCCCAAATTCATGAATAGTTGTTTTCGGATCATTTCAGAAACGACAAAGCGAGTAGAACGATCGGTCAGAATGTCGTCATCTGGAAAAAGAGGTTGTCCCTCAGGCAATACCCTGAAAATCGAATCCACCAACTCATTCACCCCTTTTTTATGGGCTGCTGATATTTCAGAAACTCCCAACAAACGACATTGAGTTCCGTCGAGTTGGGTTCGACAGGTTTCGATCCATTTTTCAAGCCAAGCAAATTGTTCCGGATGCTTGATTCGCTGATCACCCTTGTTGATGATGATCACCATCGGTGCACTCGCCAATTTCAAATGTTCCAACAACGGAAGCTCGGCTGCATCTTTGCTTGCAGGATCAATCAAATACAAAATCAGATCGGGGCCATCGAGCGCTTTCCGCACTTCTTGAATCATGTAAGCATTGATTCCACCTTCACGGGCACGATGCACGCCTGGGGTATCGATGAATACGATTTGACCGCGGGACTCGTTTAAAATTCCACGCACTTGATCGCGAGTGGTTTGTGCTTTCGGAGTCACGATGGAAATTTCTTCTTGAAGAACGGCATTCAAAAGCGTGCTTTTACCCACGTTAGGCCGACCCAATAAAACCACAATACCCGATTTTTTGGCAATGATTTCGGATTCACTCATATTTTCGACCCATCTTCCGTTTTTTCGTTTAAAAGTTTTTCCAGAGCGACTCGCGCTGCATTTTGTTCCGCTTCTTTTTTGGAAGGACCATCCGCAATCGCCAGTAATTTTGCAGCGGCATAAACTTCCACCTCGAAGATCTTCGCGTGGTCCGGTCCTTTTGAAGAAACCTGCTGATAAACAGGGGTCAGGCGATACAATGCCTGCACTCGTTCCTGTAGTTTGGTTTTGTAATCTTTGAAGGATATTTCATGATTTTCTTCTTTGAAAATTGGATTAAAAAGAAAACGAACTACGGGATAAACGGCATTAAAACCACCATCAATATAGATCCCAGCAATGAGCGCTTCAAATGCACTGGAAAGAATCGAAGGCTTGAGGTTACCACCCGTGCGTTGCTCTCCCTTACCCAGCAATATGATTTCACTGAGATACAGGGTTTTGCTGATTTCAAACAAAGTTTTTTCATTCACCACTGCCGCTCTCATCTTGGAAAGCTGACCTTCGGTGGCATCTGGAAATGACTCTAACAAAAGATCAGAAATGACAAGATCCAAAACCGCATCACCGAGGTACTCCAGACGCTCATTGTTTCGAAGCGCAATCGGTTGATCCATATTGAATTCATGGCCATAAGAAACATGCATCAAGGATTGACGAAGCAATCTTACGTCACCAAATTGGTAACCGATCATTTGTTGTAGTTTTTCAAGTGTCATTGGAGAATTCATCATTCCATCTCCCCCATCCACGTGACATCGCCAGCTTGTCGATCCATCAACCACTGCTTCACCTGGACATCCATAATCTGATTTTGAAAATCAGAACTTGTTTTCAAAGGCAAAATGACTCTCTGATAATCAGGAGAATACCCTGAAATCCAGTCTGTCGTTCCGTCAGGACCTTTTACACGGCTTTCCATCAAGACATTCTTCAAAATGGTCTTGCGTTCTTTTCCACGATAAACCGAGATCAATCGATCCATGCTCAACGCCTGAAGTTCTTTAGCACGATTCTTACGAACATGAACAGGAACCACTCCTGGCAAGCGTGTCGCAGGGGTGCCGTTTCGTTCACTATAGGGAAACACATGCAAGCGAGACCAATAGAGGTCTTTCATTTTTTCAAGACCTTCCCTGAAATCATCATCTGTTTCTCCAGGAAATCCGGTGATGTAATCTACGCCGACAAATGGTTTGCGTTTCATGCTGGCAAAACGGTTCATGATGGCTCGGGCTTCGGTTTCGCCATATTTGCGCTTCATCAATTTTAAAATTTTTGGCTGAATATTTTGAAGAGAG
>CAZZLF010000140.1:0-5525 GCA_964654965.1 uncultured Bdellovibrio sp. | reverse complement strand
TACAAGCTTGCTCCTCTTCTCCTGTAGTCATCAAGCCAGCAATATCAAGTACGATCTGAAAACAGAAAACTTTGCTGGAAACTTCAAAGTGACCCGGGCAGTTTTTGATAATGGGTTGAAGCTTTTAATTTTGAAAGACCCCTCTTCCCCGACTTTTGCTTATCAAACCTGGTTTGCGGTTGGATCCCGTAATGAAGAAGTTGGCAAAACAGGGCTTGCCCACCTTTTTGAACACATGATGTTCAAGGGAACGAAAAATTATCCAGAAGGGATGTTTGATTCAATCCTCGAACAAGTCGGTGCGGAAGGCGAAAATGCTTTTACTTCGAATGATCACACCGCTTATGTGCAGGAACTTCCGAATAAACACCTAGACCTGATTGTGAAACTGGAAAGTGACCGCATGACCAATCTCTTGGTGGACGAAAATGCGTTTAAAACAGAACGGGAAGTGGTTCAAAACGAACGACGATTCAGAAAAGAAAACTCTGCCGAAGGGACCATTTATCAAACCCTGTTTGAAACTGCTTACATGGACAACGCTTATCACTGGCCGGTCATCGGATATGAGCACGACCTGAGCGTGATGTCCGCACAAGATGCTCGCGATTTTTACCAGCGCTACTACTGTCCTGATCGAGCTACGATCGTAGTGGTTGGTGATGTAAATGAAAATGACGTCATTTCCAATGTAAAAAAATATTACGGAAAATTATCTGCAAAAAACACACCCGACAACAAGATCGTGGTTGAGCCGGTACAAACAGCTCAACGCAGGAAGAAGTTGAAGTTAAACCTTCAAGCCCAAAAGCTTTGGATGGCATACAAGATTCCTGAAGATCTTCATCCAGATACTCCTGTGATTCGCATGCTCGAAAGCGTTTTGACCGATGGGATGAACAGTCGATTGAATCGTGCACTGGTAAATTCCGGAATCGCAACCCGCGTAAATTCGGGTTCACTCACTCTCAAAGATCCTGGAATTTTCATCATTACCGTGGATCTACAAAAAGGAAAAGATTCTGACCTTGCTGAAAAGATCATTCTTCGTGAAATTGAACAGCTCAAGACTGATATCATTTCAGGTGAAGAGCTTCAGCGGGCAAAAAATGTAAATCGTTACCATTTTTACCAAAACATCACTACCGCAAGTGGAAAGGCCAACTTTCTTGGAGAAGCTGAAACTTCCTACGGCAATTATGAAATCGGCCTGAAACTGCAAGATGCCATGAGTAAAATCACCCCGGAACAAATCAAAGAAATCACTTCAAAATATTTCGTCACTGAAAAGCTGACCATCATCAAAGGAGTACCGAATTCATGAAAATTCTGATCCCTCTTCTATTCTCTCTTTTTCATTCCAACGGGTTCGCTTCTGAATTTTATTTTGAAACCGACCACTCCCTTCCTTTGGTTTATGTCAACGTTGCCTTCAAGGGTGGATACATGCAGGATCCGGATTCCCAGAACAGCGTGACCGACCTCATGGTTCAACTCTTACCAAGAGGAACTAAATCCAAAACCAAACAGCAAATTGATCTCACTCTCGATCAACTGGGCGGATCAATCAATACCGAGACCAGAGGTGAATACACCCTGGTATCTGGAAGTGTTCTTGCAGAAAACATTGGACCCTTTTTGAAACTGTTGGAAGAAATTCTCGTTACTCCCTCTTTCAGAGAAGATGAATTTGAGAAGCTGAAGTCAGAACAAATTTCCGAGGTCCTTGAACAGTTGAACAACGACCAAAAGCTTCTTCGGAACAAATTTGACCAGTTGTTTTTTGAAGGGCATCCTTTTGCCAAAACAAGCAAAGGGAGAGTGAAAGAAATCAGCCAAATCACTTTGGAAAATATCAACAGCCAGTATCGCAAAATCGTGGATCAATCTCGCATGCTGATTCTAGCTTCAGGAGATGCAAGTGATTCCGCATTCAGGGAGTTCAAGAAAAATATTGATCAAAATTTGAACTTCGGTAAATCAATTGACCCGATCACACCGTTCAAGCAGTTTCCTGAAAAGAAACGCATCGTGATTATCAACAAACCAGAACGAACCCAGACCCAGATTTCCATTGCCCAAAAAGGGGTTAGCTTTAATGACCTCGACTACGATGCACTACAAATAGCCAACTTTGCTTTTGGCGGTGGCACTTTTCTCTCTAAGCTCATGGTCGAACTCAGGGTAAAACGTGGATGGACCTACGGTGCATCCAGTTCCTTCAAAATGGCGACACAACCTCACTCCTGGAGAGTTTCCTTTTTTCCAAAAAACAGCGACACCCCTGATGCCATCAAAGAAGCTTTGAAACTGATTCAGGACCTTCGTGAACGCGGAATTTCCCAGACTGAGTTTGATGCGGCCAAGAAAAGCATGATCAACAGTGCTGGCTTTGCCTTCAATACTCCGGCAAAGCGTCTCGATAATCTGATGATCGAAAAAATCTTCAACCTTCCTGAAGGTTATTTCAAGAATATGGCAAATCGAATTTCCAAAATTTCTTTAGAACAAGTCAATGCAGCTCTTCAGAAATTTATCGAGCCAGAACACATCATGATCGGCCTTGTGGGAACCGCTTCGATCTCTAAAAAACCAATTGCGACTGCATTGGGAGTTTCTGAAAAAGACGTAGAAGTCGTGGATTATCGTTTCTAATTTTATTTTGAAACTTTTTTTCTGAATCCCAGGGATACGATGATCCCCATTACGATCCACTGTGCCCAGAACCAGGGATTTGTTGGATCATGGAAATCAATTCCTTGAAATTGAAATCCCTCGATGATCACTTTGCTGCCCACTGCAGTAATGAGCAAGTAGGCCGTTGTTTCCAAATTCGGGAATCTGTCTAATAATACGATGAATTGCTTGGCTGCAAACCTCATTAAAAAAGTACCGATCAAGCCCCCAGTTACGACAACCCAATAACGGTCGGACAGGGCCACTGCTGCAAGAATAGAATCTACAGCAAAGGCTATATCCGTAAGCTCCACAATCAATACGGTGATCCAGAATCCACGCTGAACCACTTTTTTTTCATCAGAATCTTGTCCAGACAGGAAAAAATACTGGATGGCGAGCCAAAGAAGATAGGCTCCACCGATAAATTTGATCCAGCGGTAATGAATCAAGGTGCTGGCGAATAGAATGGCGATCATTCGAAAAGCAACTGCACCAAAAAGACCGTAAGTCAGAACTTTCTTCTGGTAGCGTGGATGAACTCCCCTGGCAATAATTGCCAGGACCAATGCGTTGTCAATCGACAAAACCCCTTCAAGAAATACTAAAATTCCGATCGTGGCCAAATCTCCAAACGAGATCATCGCTGCATTGCCCTTTCAGGATGAAAAATTCTATTCCACCGATAGAAAGCCTTTAACGGAGCTTCGGCCCAATAGTCAGATGCATCGTTTTTATCTATCGGCTCTATCTTTTCAGCAGCATTCTCCAACAAATCTAATTTATGATCAATATCGAACCGACTTCCGTAAGAGACGGAATTTCCAAATTCAGCTCCTGCGGCAGCATAGGCCAGATCCAAGCGGATCTTTTCATTTGCGATGGAGTTGACCGGAATTTGAAAAGAGCGATTCGGATCACGAAACTCTGTTTTGGACCTCATCTGATAAGCAACCGAAGATAAATAGGATGCCCATTTAGATTGGTATCGGTGAGACAAGTAGGCTGCCATCCAAAAGTGATAGGATTTTCCGCTATCACAATTCACCTTTACCCCACGGGGAAAACTGAATTTTTCAGGGCCCATCCAGTCAAACACCAGCACAGAAGAAGCAATCACTCCCAATGCGGCAACCGTCGGAAAAGTTTGTCTCGAGCTGAAACCAAACAGTTTATAAAAATTTGCTCCCCTGGAAGATAAAACCGCGAGTACTTTCCAAGCTTTTTCAGTAGAGCCCAACACTCGGACCAAATCTTCATTCAATCTTCTCGATCCGATTTTTTTTCCACTTTCGATCCAGGAAATATATTCCAACGCCAGCCGAGTTAAAGGTTTTTGATAGGAAAGGTCAGTGAGAACTTCATCAATTTCTTTACGTGCGGTGATATTTTGTACCGGCGCCATATCCTGAAGAATCTGATTCAGTGCCTGGTAACATTGGTTTGATGCCAATGGTTGAAAATAAGTACAAAATCCATAGAGGGTAATAGAATCCACTTCTTGAAGATCTTTCCAATCGGATGACGGCTGATTTTGTAATAATGGCAGTTGTTGATTGACAATGGGGAGACGCGAGAGACGGGATTCATCTCCCTCTAAAATCGATTTTGTTATTTCCAGAGCCTGAGAGTGAATCGGACTTCGCGCTATCGATAAATCGATACTCCAAGATGAAATCATCTTTAACTGGTATTGATAACCCAGTTTTCTGGCAGCAAGATTTGGCAGCATTCCCATTTCCCAGGGACTGCGAACGGTATTGCCATTGAGCTGATCAATATTCGTTGACTCAATATTGGCAATCATCTGGTCGATCGTTTTTGCTTTGAATTTGTATTCGTTGCCGGTGAACAACACTTTTTGACAATAAGGGTCATCCCAAGCAAAAACCTGCTGAGCCTGAAACAGTCCGATTAAGATGGAAATGGAAGCAACCCCTGCCCCAACCCCCCGAAAATTCATCGATACCCCTTTTGAAGATCGAGGGATTGCTAACGAAATTAACGCAAAATGTCAATACTGAATCTAGATCGAAAAAAAACAAAAAAGCCCCGATTTCCAAGGAAACCGGGGCCTAATATTTTTTATTTATCGTATTTTTCAAAACTTTATTTTTAATAATTATTAAAAATATCGGTGAAAATGGTGAGCCCAGAAAGATTCGAACTTTCGACCCTTTCATTAAAAGTGAAATGCTCTACCGACTGAGCTATGGGCTCACACTATTAACGAAAATTGAGTTTCTAACTGGTATCAAAACTTTAACTTCCAATCAAGAGGTTTCTGAAATCTTTTAACTCAAAGGAAAAGGATCAACTAAACGTCTTTAAAACGGCTCCTACCCCTTTACCAAATTCAACAGGATAACCCAATTCATGGAGGGCAAGCTCCAAAGCTCCAATTCCAGTAGCCACATCAAACAGGTCACAATAACCAAAATGCGAAAGTCGCAAAATCTTACCCTGTAATTCGTCCTGCCCACCCATAATGATGACCCCATGCTTTTCTTGCATGATTTTTTGAATTTTTTTCCCCTGATCCACGGAGAAGCTTGCAGGCACCTTGACGGTAGTCAAAACAGGAGAAGGCGCTTCTGAGAATAATTCCAGTCCCAGTGCTCTTGCTGCATTTCGGGTAGCTGAAGCAAGTTTTTCATGATGTTCAAATAATGAGGTCAGTCCTTCATGGCGAAGCATCCCCAACGACTCTACCCCGCCTTGAATCAGAGAAATGGCTGGCGTCCATGAAGTTTGCTGTTTTTCCTGATTCTTTTTTTCGCTTAAAAGATTGAAGTAAAATTTAGGACAAGTTGAGGTCTCGACCTTTTTCCATGCCCGATCACTTAAGG
>CAZZLF010000139.1:0-5531 GCA_964654965.1 uncultured Bdellovibrio sp. | reverse complement strand
ATCCGTCAGGTTGAAAAAATGGTCCTTCTCGGAACCATCGATCATTTGTGGAAAGACCATCTCCTTGCGATGGATCACCTTCGCGATGGAATCGGTCTTCAGGGATATGGCCAAAAAGATCCTTTGGTCGAATACAAAAAACAAGGTTTCCGATTCTTTGAAATGATGATGGGTCAGATCACCGGCGATGTGGTTCGTAAGATGTTTGCCGTTCAAATCTCTGCTACCCCTCCGACAACTGAAGCTGAAGAAGAAATGACTTTTGAAGATGATGATTCCGATCAACATCATCAACACGCTCACAGCCAGCAACAAAACCCATTACCGAGCGGTCCGATCAAGGCAGCTGATGCCTTAGGAGGCAGAAAGCCGCTTCCTCGAGGAATCGACCTTTCCAAAGTTGGAAGAAACGATGACTGTCCTTGCGGCAGCGGAAAGAAATTCAAAAAGTGCCATGGCTGATAAAAAGGACCTGACCGGAATTTTCGACCTTCAAAACCAACAGGCTGAAAATCCTGAAGAGAACAACTCATTTCAGGAAACCATTCCGGAAGATCCTTTTGCAGTGAATGTTTTACCTGAGATAGAAAAAATCGAAGCATTTGAATCTCTTGATCAGATTGGAATGATGGATCATCCCGAACCCGAATTTCAGGCAACTGCTGATCAAATCTCAGCGGAAGAGTCCGTGATGGACTTGGCTCCTGAACCTATTTTTGAAAACGCTCCATCACCCGAACCGATCGCCATAGAAGCTTTTGAACACATCCGGGAATATTCTGAAAAAACGAGCGGCAAGACAAATCATCCAGCCAAAGTTCTTTATCCCTTTCATTTGAAAATCAAAGGAACTTTCGGCCCCTATGAGCGCGACAAGCTCCTTCTTTTCATTTCCGAAAATCCGATCGGGTTGAATTCCAGCGAACTGGATCTGCAGATCAATGCGGGACGCGTATTTTTTCCCAGAATCAGCGAATATTCCGCCGTAAAACTCATCCAAGATCTGAGGGATTCAGGATTAAACTTCCACCTTACTCCTTCCGACCGTGAGGTCAATGAGGGAATTTCTGATCATTCGATTCAATACAGCTATGATGGAAGAAACTTGAGCCAATCTAAGCCCGTAGAAATACCGGTTATTTCTCCTTCGATTTCACCGCAACCTCAATTCAGCCAAATTGAGGAGATTTCACTGATTCAATATGTCCGAACCGAAGTGATCGAAGTTGAAAACTCTCCCATCATTCAGGAAGTCATGGAGAGAATGGTGGAATCCCTGAAGCAAAAAGCTCGCCTCAAAGGGGGAAATGCCCTGTTCGATCTTCGCAAGGAAATCACGCCACTTCGCCTACCGTCTCAATACCAGATTTCTCTGAAGGCTAACGTCATTCGTATCTCATGAAATCCATATTGCCCTTCAGCAAATATCAATCCACAGGTAATGATTTCATTCTCATTGATGCCCGATCAATCGAAATGCGAACCAAAACACTGGGTTTAACAAAATCTGAAATCGCCTTGATTTGCGATCGAAGATTCGGAGTTGGTGCTGATGGCCTGATTTTATTAATGGAGCACCCCGATTATGATTTTGAAATGCGGAATTACAATTCTGATGGCGGGGAATGCACCATGTGTGGAAATGGCGCCAGAGCGATTGTCCAATTCGCACACTCCATTGGCATTATTCGTGAATATTATCGATTTATGGCAATCGATGGGGAACATGAGGCCAAGATTGAAAACGATCTGGTTCTGGTAAAAATGAAAAATGTCGATGCCTGCGTTCCCACTTCAGCCGGCATGACCTTGAATACCGGTTCACCTCACTTGATCCGTCCGGTTAATCATTTGGCTGAATTTCCAGTAATAGAGGAAGGCCGAAAGCTGCGCTATTCCACTTTATTCAATCCCGGCGGAATCAATGTCAACTTTGTAGAAAAAGTAGATGGACAATGGTTTATTCGCACTTACGAACGGGGAGTCGAGGACGAAACCCTTTCTTGCGGCACCGGTGTGATCGCAGCGGCGCTGGCCCTAAGCAACTCTTCGGGCGTCACCTCGTTTCACACCCGCGGTGGAACAATAAAAGTTGAATTTGAAAAAACAGGAACATCATTTAAAAACATCTGGCTCATCGGACCCTCCGTCAAAACTTTTGAGGGCCTCATTGATCAGGAGAAATTATGCACGAATATCTGAGCAAACTTGAAAATGTCGATGATTTGATCAGAAGATTTGCCCTTCCCTTTTCTTTCAAAGTTCTAGGGGCGATTGTTCTTTGGGTTCTCGGTAGTTTTCTCATTCGAATCCTTCAACGTCTGATTCGCACCGCACTTCGAAAACGTTTTGTGGACACTACATTGGTCAATTATGCCAATGCTACCACTTCCTTTATTTTCAAAGCATTCTTGATCCTTGCCATTTTGGGAATTTTTGGAATCGAAACCACGTCCTTCTCCGCACTGTTGGCTGCGACCGGAGTTGCGATTGGTATGGCTTGGTCCGGTTTGCTTTCCAACTTTGCCGCAGGCGTTTTTTTAATCGTATTACGTCCCTTCAAAGTGGGAGACTCCATCACTGCTGCAGGCGTCAGCGGAACTGTCCGTGAAATTGGGCTTTTTGCCACTACGATCGACAACGGTGAAAATCTCCGCATCTTTGTCGGTAATAACAAAATTTTTTCCGATAACATCCTTAATTTTAATTCCAATCCCCACCGTGTCCTTTCTTTTCGCATTCAACTCAGTGGAACCACCAATCCTACTGAAGCGATTCGCAAATTCACCGAAGAACTAAAAAGACTTTCTGATTTGAAAATACCGGTGACAGGAGAAGTGAGTGAGTTCAATCCACTGGGAGTACTCATCACCATCAAGACCGGTTGCGCTCATGCCAACTATCCAGCATTGCTTTCCGAGGGCAACCAAATCATTTATGAAGTAATGAAAAAAGAGGGTTATCTCGCCGTAACTCCGCCGGCAGTTCTCATCAGCCGGTAGGAGCAAGGCGAAGAACTCGATTCTCGACATCAATCACTATCGCTGAACAGTCTTCACCCGGAAAAGTCTCACCATCGACAAGCTTGGTCTTGATTCTAAAGCTGAGCTCATTCACCAGCAGAAACGGGTCTTTATCCATTTGCTTTCGAAACATCTGATGCAGAAAGTTTTCCCCACCCACTCCATTTACAAATCCGTCTGACAAGAGCACCAGACGATCCTTTGGACTTAGAACCACCACCGCTTCTTCCGATTGCACAGGAGCCGCTAATCCAGTAATTTTTTCTCCCTGTTTCTTGAATGATTCACAATTGCCATCCTGACTCACCCGAAAAGCTTCGATTGACCCATAAAGCTGGTAGTGAAGCGTAAAGTCTTTTCGATTCAACCGTCCAAAGAAAAGGCTCAGACTTTCCTGACTGCCCAATGCAGTTCTTAAATCAGAATAAATTGACTGTATCCAATCCGAAGATTTTAACTGGGATTCGTTTGCAATTTTTGCTGAATTTGAAAGAATCAACCCTAGTAAAACACTCGACAACCCGTAACTTGAACTGTCAGCAAGTAAAATATTCACAAAGTCTTTTTTGTCAGACTCAAACAAATCAAAATAATCTCCGCCAGGCTTTAATCCACTCAAATGCCTGCTACTGACGCGAAGACCCTTCATAGAATGAAATCGACGTGGTGTTTTCGCAGCAAGAATACGCTCTAGCACCGCATTGGCTTGATCCAGGTCCTGCTGAGCCAATCTTATTTCTTCCCTCTCCAGGTGCATTCGGTATTTACTCAGTAACTCAACAAGACGAAATGGGGAACCGATCATGTCATCAACCAGCATGAGATCACGAATATCCGGTAATAATTCAGATTCATCAACCACCAGCAAAAAAGATCGACCTTCTCGTTCCTGATTCTCCAGCCATGCTTGCCACCCCTCTTTTTTGAAGTCTACTAGACAGATTTCATTATTTTTTTCCTTTGCTGAACACACTTCATTACCGAGAGCATTCCCAACCATTTTTTGAAATTGACGAATCTCACCGATCCATTTTCTTTCCGTTTCAGAATCTTTTGCAATCACCGACCAAGCAATCATCGTTTACTCCCCACTTGCTGCAAGCTGCCTTCTTCTTTTCTGGCTTTTTGATTTAATAATAATTTGTATTGAAGGGCGAATCGGGTTTCCCAAGATGGCCCTGCATTGAATGGACTTCTTTCCTGATAATAATTCAGGCCAATTTCACTCTGATCACTTCGATAACTTCCACCTACAGAAAACTGAGCGATCCCTGTCATTCCAGCCTTCACTGCCACCGCCGGACTCAAATTCAAATCAAGACCGGTCGAAAGTCTTTCCATGGCCGTTGGAATGGAAGAGTGATGATTGATGTCCTTGTACTCAAAAAACCAATGCGATTTCAATGTACCCGAAATGCGAATCTGAAAATCAAATCCCAAATCAATGCTCATTTGTTGACTCGGTGGAGTTCCTGCAATGTTACTTCCTCGAGGAAGAAGGCTCGTCCGCGAGAAATGAAGTCCGCCCAGATTTCGACCGATCACACTAAACGTCGGAAGATAAGTGAATGGAAGAGCAAGATTGATGCTCACTTGATGAGATAGCCCTCCGCCTTTGTTTAAACCACTTAAAAATGAGGCGCTGGAGTTCGAAGGCACGGTAGCCGTTCCGGATGTTTCATTGACATATTGAAGACCATATCCCACTCGAATCACATTTCTTGCCATTCCAAATGCATAGCCAAAAGCTGGAATGAACTGACTGACTACCTGGTAAGTTGCATTGGTGCCATCTGAAATCGCTCGCGCGTGTTCCTGCAGCAAGAAACCTAATGCGAGCCCGTTCCAGGCAAAGGCGGTCATATTCGTAAAACCAAATCCAAACGGAGAGGCTGCATTACCATTCATGGATCCGGAAATTCCGCCAAGACTAAAGGACTTGAGCGCCGTGGTTGATAAATTGGAAAGTGAATTACTGTTGATGACAAAATTGAGGTTCATGGGTTCGGACCGATATCCGCTGAATCGTGCAAGACCGGCAGGATTGTTCATCAGTGAATTGCCCACTTCTTCTGTGTATGGCAAAACGACTCCCCCCATCGCTTCATTCGCCGAACCCACATAGCGAAGTTGTGGATAATAATAGGGCTTAGCGACCACTTCATTCAGGTTGAAGCTGCTCACGACTATGGCGATGATGAATGGAAAAATGCCCGATCTCATACACCTTCTAATCGGTGAAAAACAAAAAAAACTCGAGATGAAGCGCCATCGCCACTCCGGTGACGGTGTCAATTCATTGTCTGCTAAAAATCTGTAATTTTTTTTTAATTATGACAAAATTAAATCATCCATGAACCTGATCTACACCAGAAAGCGTCATGCCCAGCTCGATACGATTCATCGCTTCACTATTCTTGGTGAATTCAACTCAAGCGATCGTGATGTTCTTAAACAATCATTCATCCTTTTTTTTCAAAGATTCGAATCACCTGAACTTTTTCATTC
>CAZZLF010000138.1:0-5544 GCA_964654965.1 uncultured Bdellovibrio sp. | reverse complement strand
AAGAAGCCGTAGGATTTTTAAAAGAACATATTCAAAGCATTCCAAAAGGAAAGGCATTTCTTCCCGCCATGGGAGAAGGAAGAAATGCGATTTTTATCGCAAAGCATGGATTTGAAGTCGTTGGAAACGACATTTCTGATGTTGCTATTGATAAAGCCAAAGCGTTGGCTAAAAAACTAAACCTGAATATCAAAGCAAGTGTGGTAAACATGAAGGAGTATTCCTTCAAGGATAACGAATTTGATTTTATTTTCGTTTCATTATTCTATGATCGGGATCTTTTACAGGGCTTCAAAAAATCTCTGAAAAAAGGAGGTTTGATCATGTTTTATGAAGAAGTTTACAATGGGAATCCCGACAAAGCTCCTAACCAATTTTGGGTGAAAAGTAATGAATTAAAAACCGCCCTCAAAGACATGAAGATTCTCGTTTATAAAGAATATCAAGACCACGGAAAAAAAGTGGTCGGAGTCCTGGCTAAAAAATAATGGAACAACAAAAAACCATCACTGGAGTCGTTAGCGAAGTATTTCCCAATCAGTGCAACGTCATTCTAGATCACCAACCTGATCAAAAGTTATTGTGTACATACCGCCGTTCTCAGTTTTTAAATAAAAAAACGGAATGGCGCGAGCGTTCTCCTGTTGCCCCTGGGGATATCGTTGAAATAAAAGTACTCGGATCCAAGGATGGCGTGGTCGAAAACCTAGTCCCAAGAAAAAACAAAATCCAAAGAAAAGCACCAGGGCGAGAAGGTCAAGTGCTGCACACCATTGCAGCCAATGTAGATCAAGTGGTCATTGTGTCCGCATTTCAAGATCCACCCTTTTCACCTGGATTAATCGATCGCTTTCTAATTGCTACCCAACAGGAACAAATTGTTCCTCTGATCGTCATCAATAAAATGGATCTTTCCAAACCAACGGACTCACCGGAATACATGCCATGGAAACTTTATCAAGACATGGGCTATCAGTGCTTCCCTGTTTCAGCGCATGACCCAGAATCCTTGAAAAAACTGCGCGAAAAAGTACAGGGAAAGACTTCGGTTTTTTGCGGACATTCGGGAGTTGGAAAAACTTCGCTTCTTCAGGAATTATTCGGTGAAAAGTTCGGAAAAATTGGATCCGTTAATTCATTCACTGGAAAGGGAAAGCACACAACTACGGTTTCGGTAATGCTACAGCCTGAACCAGGAACCCGGTATATCGATACACCGGGAATTAAGGAATTTGGTATTTTTGGAATTACCCCGAACGAGCTCATCCAACACTTTCCTGAACTTTACGAAGTACAACTCGCTCGAAAAAGCATCGAAGATTTACCCCGTTACCAAAGCTACCTTCGAATCAAGCAAGGACTCGAAGAAGAAAACCGTTAAGCCTTGAATCCGTCGATTAGGTCTTTTGCGATGATCATTCGCTGGATCTGCGAAGTTCCTTCATAAATCTGATAAATCTTCGCATCACGCATGAGTTTTTCGACAGGATACTCTTTTGAATATCCGTATCCACCCAGAACTTGAACTGCGTTTGTCGTCACTTGCATTGCCATGTCTGCAGCGAATGCTTTTGCCATTGCCGCAAACTTGGTATTTCTTCGGCCTTGATCAATCTCCCAACCCGCACGCCAGACCAAATAACGAGCTGCCTCTATGTCTTTAGCCATATCTGCCAGCATGAAGCTGATCGCCTGATAATTTGAAATGGGTTGACCAAAGGTTTTTCGCGTTAATGAATACTTGGCTGCTTCATCCATCGCACGACGAGCAAGACCTACAGCTCCTGCTGCAACTACAGGACGAGTATGATCAAACGCTCCCATTGCGATCTTGAATCCTTCACCTTCTTTTCCCAAAAGATATTTTGCAGGAATTTTTACATCTTCGAAGGTGATACCGCGGGTATCGGAAGCCCGTTGTCCAAGATTATCTTCTTTTTTTCCAATCGTGATTCCCGGCGTTTCGCGAGGGACTAAAAATCCTGAGATCCCCTTATGTTTTTGAGTTTGATCCGTATAAGCGAGAACAAAATACCAGCTGGCAACATTTGCATTCGTGATCCACATTTTAGAACCATTGATCACATATTCATCCCCAACTTTTTTTGCTGTTGTGGCGATACCTGCAACATCGGAACCAGCTCCCGGTTCGGTCACGCAATATGCTGCATATTTTGGCTCACTGGTCAGCATTCCCAAAAACTTTTTTTTCTGTTCATCATTTCCAGCGATGATTACCGGAGCTGAAGCCAAAGAATTTGCTTCCATTGCCGTGGCAATCCCGGTGCATCCATATGCCAATTCTTCGGTAATAATGATGCCGTCCAATACGCTTAATCCCAACCCGCCATATTCTGTTGGAATATGGGTGTTCATCAACCCGAGTTCCCAAGCTTTGCGAGTGATCTCATAGGGAAACTCGCCGGTACGATCATGATGTTCTGCATGAGGTATCATTTCGTCTCGTGCAAATTTTCTAGCCATGTCCTGAAGTTGCTTTTGGTCTTCTGACAATTCAAAACCGATCATGATCATGTTTCCTTTCGATGTTTAACTCAGAATAGCATGATCCAGTTGTCTCGGAAAAAAATCAAATTCAGGTTTGTGAAATATTAATCAGAACTTTACTGAAGCGTTCATTTTTTTGACGGGACAAAGTTGATCACTGAGGGCTGATTATCCAAAATTGATTAAAATTTACGATAATAATGGCAGGTATAGCCACCCGGATTCTTTTGAAGATAATCCTGATGATATTCTTCTGCGTCGTAAAATGGACTGGCTTTGGTAACCTCGGTTTCGATGGATGACTTCCATTTTTTAGATTTGTTCCACTCCTTGATCTTTTCTAACGCAACTAATTTTTGATGATCGTTTGAATAAAAAATCGCTGATCGATACTGACTGCCGATATCATTACCCTGACGATTTTTGGTGGTCGGATCGTGAAGTGAAAAAAAGTGATCGAGAATTTTTTCTAGAGAGATTTGAGATGGATCAAATACAATTTTTACGGATTCCGCATGACCAGTATTACCTTTTTTCACATCTTCATAAGTTGGGTTGGATGTTTTTCCTCCGGAATAACCGACTCTCGTTTCGATGACTCCCGGAATCTTTCTCATTAGTTCCTCGACACCCCAAAAACATCCTCCGGCAAGGATGATTTCTTCGCGATTCGTTGCGCGAGCGGAAGCCGATTGATTCTTTTCCTTTTTTTGATGCTCAGGAAAAAGTTTTAGATAATTTCCATACCCCTCTTTCTCAAGATCACGGACATGAATGAAGCGCAATGACGCGGAATTGATGCAGTAACGACGATGATCCGGCCCGGGGCCGTCATCAAAAACGTGACCCAAATGAGATTGGGCTTCCTTCGATTTGACTTCGGTTCGAGACATCCCATGACTGTTATCAGTTAGATAATCGATGATTCCGGTTTCAATTGGTTTAGTAAAACTTGGCCACCCACTTCCAGAATCATATTTATCCTTCGACGAAAACAGGGGTTTTCCGTTGACGACATCAACATAAATTCCGGGCTCGTGGAGATTCCAATAGGCATTTCTGAAAGGTGGTTCCGTTGAACATTCTTGAGTGACTGAATACTGTTCAGAAGATAATTTTTTTAATAGTTCCTTTTTATCCATGTTTTTACCTTCCACATTGTTCAACATCGCCCCAAAGAAAAAGATCGAGGTTATCAGGTTTTGAAATAAAATCTTCATGAATCATTCCTTCTACCGTTGTATCTATTTTATTCAATTTTATATTTAATTTCTTCACTGATTTTCTAGACAAAATCTGAACCAACGACTGCCCTGGTCATGACTCAATGATTTGTATTCAATCCGAAGTTCATGAGATAACAGCTGGAATGAAAAAATCTAGGGTTTCAAAGTTCAAGCTTTATGAAGAGTCGGTTCAAAGTCCACATTGGCAAGTTCACTATCTTCCTCAATATCACACTTATTTTCATGGTAAGGCACCCCTTTCCATGCGTGAAGACTTTTGCGGAACAGCTAGAATCTCTTGTGAGTGGGTGAAACTTTCACCGCGTCACAAGGCAGTGGGACTCGACCTGGATCAAGAAACATTAACCTACGCTAAAAAAGAAAATTTATCTAAACTGAACCGAGTTCAAAAGAAACAGATCAAACTCTTGAGACAAAATGTATTAAAGCCCACACGGGAAAAATTTGATTGGATAGGAGCGTATAATTTTTCATTTTATACCTTTCACGAAAGAAAGACTCTTTTGCAATACTTCAAGTCCGTTTATCAATCGTTGAACCGCCGTGGATCTTTTTTTCTAGAAATGGCTGGTGGTGAGGGGTTCAAAGAAACTGTAACCGATAAAAAATCAGTTAGAATTGAAGGTCTGGGTAAAATTCAATCTCATTGGCAGCAAAAACAATATGATCCGATCACCCAAGTGAATCAATACGCCATTCATTTCAAGCTTCCAGATGGGAAATGGGTTGAAAATGCATTTCAGTACGACTGGAGAATCTGGGAACTCAGAGAAACCAGGGAGATTCTGGAAGAAGCTGGGTTTGATCAAACCGTTGTTCTTTGGGAACACAGTGATGAAGATGCCGATGAATTTTTTCCTCAAGAAAATGCTGATCCACGCCACGATTGGCTTGATTACCTCGTCGGAGTTAAAAAAAGCTAATCATTTAAATAACTTCATCAAACACTCAAGTTTTGTCAGAATTTTGACGATCAGAGTTTGTGAAGAATCTTTTGGTCTTGTTTCTACTATTAAAACCCACCACTAGCATTTTTGCTCAAGTGGACGGAGGTAGTACGCTCATTGCTCAAGATCAGGATGGTAAAATTTTACAGAAGCAGATTCGAAAAGCACATAATCACGTGCTTGCGTTCACAAAATATCTACTAAAAAAAGAAGCCAAATGCGGAAAAAAAACGGGGCTCTCAACCAGTGGAACCAACTTAAAAGAAATTCATCTGAAGCTTCTCACTTATCAAACCACACACTCCTCACCAGGATTATGTGGCAAAAGAGATGAACTTTTTTCTTGTTTCCGTGACAAAAAATATAAAATTCTTTTGGATAAAATGGTCGGCTCACCGGGATTACTCCCCTATCTGATTCTAGAACACCAGATGAATAAAAAAGAAATAATCGAGATGATTTCTTTTTTTAGAAACTTTGGCACCAAAAGTCCTGGGGCATAATTGTGAAACAAAAGACTTTTCACCAGGCACTTTTGGAATTAGCGCATTCACCACAAAAAGCGACTAAATATCTTTCTGACAAAAGACTATCCAGTCAGGAAAGAAAAATCATCGAGGCTCATCTATTAATCAGGGACGGAAGGAACCTGGATGCACTAAACTTGCTTTCAAAAACCACAGTTTCAGAACATCCATTTGTGGAAGCTGAAAAAAAAATGATGGTCGGAATCGCCTTGATCAATCTTTCAAGATTGAGTGAGGCTGAATCTTTTTTGGCCGAATCTGCAAAAACGATGAAAGAACTCTATCTGGATCATTTTTCATTTCTTGCGCACTTTA
>CAZZLF010000137.1:0-5563 GCA_964654965.1 uncultured Bdellovibrio sp. | reverse complement strand
TTTGATCACATTTGCTTCACATCAAGAATGCCGCGAATCTTCCACAACTCGAGTAACATCTGGGCATGATCATGATTTCGACCCACATAGGATAATCGAATTTCTGGCTGCTCACCGCTCAAAACCTCCCGGTATTCTTCAAGACCCAATTCGTGATCCTTGAGTAATTCTTCCAAAGCAGCTCTGGTGATTTCGTCAGATTTTTCACGAAGATGGACAGCAATCCTAAACAAACGCTTTCTACCCAAAAATTGATTTTCAAAAAAGGTCACCGAAACCAAAACAACGACGATCAAAACAGTTACACACGCAGCAACGGCTAACTGACCCATGCCAATCCAAACACCGAGCGCGGCCACCAACCAAATGGTCGCAGCCGTGGTTAATCCAACCACGTTTCCTTTGGATTGCAAAATTGCTCCCCCACCCAAAAATCCGATTCCTGAAACAATCTGAGCTGCAATTCTGGCAGGATCACCTTTCAAGCCTTCACCGGCTTCAGAAGAAGCCATCATCAGGGAGATCGCTGTATAAAGCGTAGCGCCAACACAGATCAGCATATTGGTTTTAATTCCCGCTGCTTTGCTTTTCAACTCACGCTCGAGACCAATCAACCCTCCGCAAAATAACGCGACCAGAAGCTTGGGCCAAAGAAGTTGAAGTGTGTTGAGAAATTGCATGTCCATAAGAGTTATTTTAGCGGTACAATCTTTGCGAAGGCAACAACGAAAGGACACACCTCATTATGCTGTTCAGCGGTCAATGCATCGAACTCAAAAAAATCGAAGGAACCTCATTCCTGGAACTCTCCGTGAATCTGAAGAAAGAATCCGTCAACAAGTTCAACGCCGAGACGGTTCAGGAACTGGGCAACGCTCTCGATACACTCGAAAAAAATCTTTCCGGCGTCACTGGTGTCCTCGTTGCCAGTGGCAAGGAAACTTTTCTTGCCGGTGCTGACATCACTGAGTTTCTCGAAGAATTCAAACGTTCTGAAAAGGAACTAGCCGAATGGATCCAAATCAATCAAAAGCAATTCAATCGAATTGAAGATTTGAATGTTCCCACTGTTTGTATTCTTGCCGGCTTTGCTCTTGGAGGCGGATTGGAATTTGCACTCACTTGTGACTTCCGCATCACAACTCCAGGTTCCAAAATCGGATTACCAGAAACGAAACTGGGAATCATTCCTGGCTGGGGTGGAACCGTTCGACTTCCGCGTTTGATTGGGCTGGATCCGGCAATCGAATGGATCGCTTCTGGTAATCAAAATGATGCAAACGATGCTCTTAAATTAGGCGTTGTCAACGCGATCGTTGCCCCTGCAGATTTACGTGCAGCCGGAATCGACCTTCTCACTCAATGCGCGGACGGAAAAATCGCATGGAAACACCGTAAAGAAGAAAAGAAAAAAGCGCTCACTTTGAACAAGACCGAAAAAACCATGGCACTGAACCTAAACAAAGCGGGAATCATGGCTTTGGCAGGTCCGAATTATCCGGCACCGATGATCGCGGTAGAAGCGATTGAAAAATCATTCGCCTGCACTCGCGATGAGGCCCTGAAAAACGAAGCCGAAGCATTCGCTAAAGTTTGTAAAACCACTCAAGCCCAAGCCCTCGTCGGAATTTTTCTCGCTGATCAAATGGTGAAGAAAAAAGCCAAAGGGGCAAAATCCCTCGCCAAAGAAGTAAAACAATCTGCAGTACTCGGTGCGGGAATCATGGGTGGAGGCATTGCCTATCAGAGCGCATATTCCAAAGTACCGATCTTCATGAAAGACATTCGTGCAGAGGCATTGGGACACGGAATGAAAGAAGCGGCCGGATTGCTCGACAAACAAATTCAGCGTGGAAAAATGACTGCGATCGGAATGGCTGAAACCCTGGGTCGCATCACTCCTACGGTCAAGCAAGAAGACTTGAAGTCCGCGAACTTCGTGATCGAAGCCGTGACTGAAAATGAAAAAGTGAAAGTCGCAGTCCTTCAAGAAACAGAGAACACCGTTTCTGAAGATACGATCCTCACTTCGAACACTTCCACAATATCCATCACGGGTTTGGCGAAGAATCTGAAGCGTCCTGAAAAATTCTGCGGAATGCATTTCTTTAATCCCGTTCCGAAAATGCCACTCGTGGAAATCATCCGAGGTGAAAAAACAGCGCCTGAAACCATTGCAACAGCAGTGATGTATGCGAGCGCCATGGGTAAGACTCCGATCGTGGTGAACGATTGTCCGGGCTTTCTCGTGAACCGCGTGCTCTTCGCCTACTTCACGGCCTTCAATCAACTCGTGGAAGAAGGCGTGGATTTCGCGCGCATTGATCAAGTGATGGAAAAATGGGGCTGGCCAATGGGTCCTGCTTATCTTCTCGATGTCGTGGGTGTGGATACCGCGAATCACGCTTCAGAAGTCATGGCCAAAGGCTTCCCTGACCGCATGCCGCTCAAGGGCTCTTACTCCGTTTCCCTTCTCTACAAAGCTCAACGTTTTGGGCAGAAGAACGGAAAAGGATTCTATGATTATTCGGTTGACTCCAAAGGAAAGCCAAAGAAAGATCTCTTTTCTGAAATCTACGGAATTCTCGGCCAGGATCAGTCCAAGCTCAACACCGCAATCTCGGATCAGGAAATCATCGATCGCTTGATGTTGCCGTTCATTCTCGAAAGCGCTCGCTGTCTTTCAGAAAAAATCGTCGATGAAGCTTACGAGCTCGACATGGCGATGCTGAATGGTCTTGGGTTCCCTCCGTTCCGCGGAGGACCAATGCGATATGCTCAAGCAATCGGCGCAAGCACCATCATCGAGAAAGCAAAAACCTACTCTCAAAAATACGGAACGCTCTACGAAGTCTCCGCAGGCGTTCAGGAGGTACTGAAACATGTCTAAGCAACTGAATGACCGTGATGTCGTGATTGTCGATGCCATCCGCACGCCCATGGGCAAATCTAAAAACGGAGCATTTCGTAATGTTCGCAGTGAAGAGCTGTCTGCGCACTTGATGAATGCACTCTTGGATCGCAATCCTTCACTGGATCCCGCTGAAATTGAAGACATCATCTGGGGATGCGTTCAACAAACCATGGAACAGGCGTTCAATGTGGGTCGCATGGCTCAACTGTTGACCCGTATTCCATTTGGCGTGAGCGCTCAAACCGTGAACCGCTTGTGCGGATCATCCATGACTGCACTTCATAACGCTACGATGAGCATTCAAGCTGGTTATGGTGATGTGATTATTGTCGGCGGTGTGGAACACATGGGCCATGTGCCGATGACGTTTAATGTGGACTTCAACCCTCGCGCCAACAAAACCGTGGCAAAAGGAGCTCAGAACATGGGCTTTACCGCTGAACTTCTGGCAAAACTGCACGGAATTACCCGCGAGCAACAAGATCGCTTTGCAGCTCGCTCTCACCAGAATGCTTATCAAGCGACTCTCAACGGAAAATTCAAAAATGAAATTGTTCCGCTACAAGGTCATGATGAAAAAGGCTTCTTGAAGTTGATTGAAACTGACGAAGTGATTCGACCTGAAACCACCTTTGAAGGTTTATCCGCTTTGAAGCCGGTGTTTGATCCTAAAAACGGAACGATCACTGCCGGAAACGCCTCTGCGATTTCTGACGGAGCCTCTGCCCTTCTTGTGATGAGTGCAGCTCGAGCAAAATCACTCGGACTCAAACCCTTGGTAAAAGTAAAAAGCATTGCCGCAAGCGGATGCGATCCTTCCATCATGGGATACGGTCCAGTTCCGGCCGTGAACAAGGCCCTGAAGCGAGTGAACATGAAGATGGATCAGATCGGAATCGTGGAACTCAATGAAGCATTCGCTGCGCAGAGTTTGCCCGTATTGAAAGATCTTGGTCTTCTCGATCACATGGAAGCAAAAGTGAATCTGAACGGTGGAGCAATTGCTCTTGGTCACCCACTCGGATGTTCCGGCTCGCGCATCACCGGTACCCTGGTGCACCTGATGAAAGACAAGAACATCGAATTCGGTCTAGCAAGTATGTGCATTGGTTTTGGACAGGGTGTTGCTACGATTTTAGAGAACCTCTAATAGGGTGTCTGACTACTTTTCTATGCTTGATGCGTCAGTCATCATTCAAAATTTAAAAAGCCGTTCTGGAAATTCACCCAGGCGGCTTTTTTTAATGACTCCATTTCTTGAACCTTGAAAGCATCAATGAATTGGTCACCACACTCACGCTACTAAAAGCCATTGCCGCACCAGCCACCATCGGATTCAATAATCCCATTGCCGCAAGCGGAATTCCTATCACATTGTAAATAAATGCCCACATCAGGTTTTGTCGGATTTTTGAGTAGGTTTTTTTTGAAATCTCAATCGCATCGAGTACTTTCATCGGATCAGAACCAATCAGAGTCATGCCCGCCGTCTGCATCGCCAGATCGGTTCCACTGGAAAGGGCAATTCCAACATCGGCTGCAGCCAAAGCCGGAGCATCGTTGATTCCATCCCCTAACATGGCCACTTTTTCATGCCTCATTTGTAATTCACGAATCACTCTGGCTTTATCTGCCGGCAATAAATCCCCCTGAACGTCTTGAATGCTGAGTTGTGCTGCAACTTTTTTTGCAACAGAATCTCGATCTCCCGTCAACAAAACAGGTTTGATTCCCATTTTTTTTAAGTGACGAACCAGATAGGGAGCATTTTCCTTCACTTCATCTTCAAAACGAAAGGTCGCGATTAAATGTGGAGGATCCAAGGTCAAAAGATACGAAGTCGTAAATTCCAATGATTCAGGTGGAATCGGCAAGCCGAGGGATTCAAGTAAACGCACACTCCCCATCTGAACCCGAACTCCATCTACAGTTCCTTGAATTCCTTTACCAGGAATGATGAAAAGATCTTTTGCCGTTTTGACTTGAAGGCCACGCAATTCCCCTTCTTGTAAAACAGCTTTCGAGAGTGGGTGCTCACTCCCTTTTTGTAAAGCAATTGCCAACTTTAAAGACTCTTCTTGAAGATCAGAACCAATCTCCATTAATTTTGGTTTTCCTCGAGTGAGGGTTCCCGTTTTATCGAGCGCAAGAGCAGTTAATGAATGCACTTTTTCCAATGATTCAGGATCTCGAATCAAGACTCCGTGTTTTGCAGCAAGCCCCGTACCCACCATCAATGCAGTTGGAGTTGCCAATCCCAAAGCACACGGACAGGCAATGACCAAGACTGAAATCGCACGAAGCCAGGCTTCTTCGGTCAGTCCTTGAGTGATTCCGTAATACAAGAATGTCAGCAATGCGATGGAAAGTACCACCGGTACAAACACTGCGCTCACGCGATCTACCAACTTTTGAATCGGCGCTTTTTTTGTCTGAGCATCCTCGATGAGACGAATGATTTTAGATAAAAGAGTATCTGCCCCCAGCGCACGAACTCGAATGGTCAAGGCACCATTGGTATTGAGTGAACCACCATTCACTTGATCTCCGGACTTTTTGAATTGCAACTGACTTTCGCCCGTGAGAAAGGATTCGTCTAATTCACTCTCTCCTTCGAGAATCGTTCCATCCAGAGGAATGCGCTCCCCA
>CAZZLF010000136.1:0-5841 GCA_964654965.1 uncultured Bdellovibrio sp. | reverse complement strand
GGAATAAGCTTCACCATTCATGGATTGGAAGTGCGAAATTTTTGATTTGATATATTTCCCCGTTTTGAGAAAGACAAAGGCAAAGAACGGAACAATCGCAAAGGTGACAATGGTCAGCTTCCAGTTGGTGTACAAAACGTAACCTAGAAGAATGGCAAAGGTTACCGGCTCCCGAACGAGAATGTTAATGGCTGCAATCCCCTGATCCAAATTCCAAGGATCGGCTGTAACGCGAGAAAGAAGTGTTCCGGTTTTTTGATGGGAAAAAAAATCTGCAGAAAGACCAATCAAGTGTTCATACATTGTTTCGCGAATTTTGCGATTTACCCCGACCACGACAATTCGAATGAAGTAATAATGCAAAAAACGGACAAGAAGGTTGATGACGTAGATTCCAACAACTCCGATGGGAACCAAAATCAACTTGGATTGATCCTTGTTGGTCAGAATCTCATCAATAAGATATTTGACAATGGGGATGGGGCCAATGCGAAGAACCGAAAGTGGAATGGCCATCAAAATGCTTAAAATGAGCCATTTTTGATAGGTTTTGATGTAAGGCTTCAGGCTTTTTAAAGAATTTAATGAAAGCATGTTTTGTAGTCTAGCTTATGATAAGCTGTGAGATATGGCAAAGGCCGTTTTTCTGGATCGTGACCATACCTTGAATCCTGCTTCAGGATATATCAATGATCCCCAAAAGTTTGATCTCTATCCTTGGGTACCTGCTGAGTTAAAGCGGTTAAAAGCCAATGGATTTTTGTTGGTGGTGGTGAGTAATCAGTCCGGAATCGCGAGGGGTTTGATTACCTGGGAACAGCTCAACCTGATTCATCGAAAAATGGATGAAATTCTTCATCGGGAAGTCCAGATTAAAATCGACTCATATCAGATTTGTCCTCATCATCCTGAAGAAGAATGCGAATGTAGAAAACCGAGGATCAAGCTTTTTGTCGCTGCTGCTCAGGCCTTTCAAATCGATCTTTCCGAGTCATATATGATTGGAGATCGAGAAAGCGATATGATTGCTGGAAAAAATGCCGGAGTAAAGAAAACACTCCTGGTGAAGCCCGATGATGAAGCATCGTTTCGAAATGCAATTCAAGAAATATTAGGTTCCTGATTTCAAAAATGCCAATGAACTGATGGGTTTTCGCTCAAGCCCATTGACGTGATACAAAAGATGTTGCTCAAGATATTGAAGTAGCTTCAAGTGTTCTTCTTGAGTAGCGATAAAACTCGTTTTTCGAATCGGATTTAAGATTGCTTGATAGCCATCGAAAATTACATCTTTCGAAAGATCATGATCGCGGGCTTCAGGAGTGCATGCACTACAGATCCACCCACCACGGGAAACTTGAGCATAGACTTTGTTATCTTCAATTTCAGCCAGTGATTTTTCACAATTCAAACAACGGGTCACTGAGGGTTGGACTCCCAGCCATTGAGTCAGCTTCAAGATGAATGCATTTGTCAGTGCGAAAATCCCTTGGCTGGTTGCGGTTTCGTTCAGAGCCAGAAGGCTGTTGCTGTATAGTTTGAAAAGTTCTGGAGCGTGACGATGAGTGGGAATTGTTCTCAGTAGAAGTTCGTTCATTGCAGAAGCGGATGACATTTTTTCAAAATTTTTGGCAATTTCTGAAAAAGTCTGACGGATCTGGGCAGATTGTACTCCGACAAGACGCTCATCAGTTTCTTCACTGATTTTGATGCTTCGAGAATCCAATTCCAGTTCGGATGCGGTGAAGAGATTTAAGCAACCGCCAAAACGTCGCGATTGAATGCTGTTTCTCGCAATTGCGTGGATTTTGCCTTTATTCTCGGTCAAAAGAACCACAATCTGGTCGCGTTCCCGAAATGGGGTTGCACGAAGGACAAAACTGAGTTCCCTCTGGGTGTTGGACATCTTGAGCAGAGCCTATCAAAAATAAGGCAAAAAAAAAGCCCCGGCGGAAATTCCGCCGAGGCAATCAGTTTTAGATTAATTCGATGGGAATGCGTCAATAGACGATTCAATCTTTTTGTTGGCGATGCCATTCAAAGTCAGAGGGTTAATTAGACCCGTTTTGAGTCGATCTAGATCCAAACTCAAGCTCAATTCACCGGTATGTTTTGAGTTTTTAAGTGAGGCAACTCCAAACGGACTCAGTGCGATACTGTAATTACCATCTTGGCCGGTAATGGCGCTCGGGGAAAACTCATTATTAATAACGACTCGATCGGATAGAATCTTTCTATTTTGAACTAAGAGAAGGCTTCCTTTGAAGGGGATATCCAACTTACCGAAGAAATTAAACTCAATCCGATCAAACATCAGTTTGGTATGAGTGATTGAAGAGCTGAGAAAGGCATTCAATTTTTGAAGAGAAATGGCTTTGATCACGAAATTATAGTTCAGCTGTTTTTCCGTGGCACTGATGATTTGTTCTTGTTTTTGGGTGTCTAGGATTTGGTAAAGATAAGCACTTGATGATTCATCTAATGCCGTCAATGTGACCTTACCATCTTTCAATTCAGCTCTCAGTTGGTCAGCGGTAGGACCAGATTCTGCAAAATTCGCGAGTTGAAGGGTCACTTGGGCAACGGTATGTAGTTTTAGTTGCTGACCAATCGGTACTTGGACTGGTCGAGTGCAAGCATAAGCAACTTTTACGACATTTGGAACCTGTTGACAGTCTTGGCGGGGAACATCCTGGCAGTATTGGCGCGGAAGAGTTTGGCACTCATAGCGTTGTTCATGATGACAGACTTGGTCCATTTGGGTTGTGCAATATTGTTGTGGATTACAAACTCGTCGAGGAATGGTCTGACAACCGTGACTATTGCAGACTTGGTCCATTTGGGTTGTGCAAACATCTCTAGAGTAACAAACCCGACGAGGGATGGTGTTGCAGACGGGATAGGTGCGGAAGTTGCAAACTTGTTCCATGCGGGTGTTGCAAACCTGATCGTAGACTGTACGGCATTCTGTTTTCGTTCCCTGAATTTCATCGCGGTAACAGGTATCGGGAACTTGGTCAGTACGGTAGATGGTTTCAAAGTCTTGGTGTTCAAGCTGAACGGTAATCTTCGGTTGGTTAAAGTTAAAAAGGGAGGCTTCATTCCCATTGGCAGCAAGTGCAGACGATGAAAGTCCAAATATTAACGCGGCAAGTAATTTCATTTTTTTCTCCTGAACATTGAGTCTCAAGGCCGAATCAGCAAGCTTTATACCAACCGCATATAACAAATTATGCATTTATTTCAATATTATAATGCAAAGCAATATTTAATCCGCTTTTGCTGGTGTCATGAAAACCTGAAAAGGTCACCGGGTTAGACCAAGAAATAACGCGTTGCGGTTGGCTGAAGAGTGGGCTGAGGGTAGGGTCGCTTACGCATGTTTTTAAAAGTGCTTTCAATTTTAGGAGTCATTTTTGGTGTGTCCTGGAGCAGTAGTCATTGGTCTTCGCCTTGGCTGGGTTCTCGTGAGCAACAAAAGCTGATTCAAGCAGCAATTCTTTCATCACAATCGGATCAAAGTTTGGTGAGCCAATTAAGAGCCAAGGCTCTCAGCCGCCAGATCCAAAAAGCATCTCAGTGCTTTGAACTAGACCCTTTTGTCTTTACTGCCTTGGTTTGGCGAGAATCTAATTTTAGACAGCAATCCAAAAGCCCGACAGGAGCAGTCGGACTTACTCAATTGACTAGACCGGGGGTTCAAGAGGTCATGGATCAGTTGGCCAGACTTTCTCCGAGAAAAAATGAGTTCATTCGTCAAAAAATGAAATCGTGTTACCCCGGAATTTTAAACATGATTCCGGAGAATTCCTCTGGAGTGGATATTTTTGATTGGAAGAAAAAGATTTTTGTTTCGCAAGAACTGTCTTTGGTTTTTGGAGCTGTCTTATTTAAAACTTATTTAAAAGGAAATTACCTAAAGGCGTTAGAGCGATATAATGGAGAGCCTGAAATCAAATTTCAATTTGCTCGTGAAGTGATGGCGCTTGCATCCTGGATTTCATCATCCTTCAAGGTGATTCCTGTATCTGGCTTAGAAAACTCAAAATTTCTGGCGTCGATCCAAGACCTTTAATGGGTTCCCACCAGCTTACCGTTCTTTGTTGAGCCAAATAGCGAACCCATTGCTTGATTCTCTTTTCTGAAGGTTGCAGTTCTGCATATTTTTCAAAGATATTCGACCAAGTTTTTGGATTGAGATCTTCAGTAAAATGAAAGGCTTCTTTTTCAGGAACGCATAGGTTCAAACCCAGTTCTTTTCTAATCTCTTGAGCCAAGGTGGGTCTAGCCAAAGCACCTCGACCGATCATGAAATGAATGCACCCCGTTTCATCTCTACACTTTTTGAAATCTTCCAATGTCCAGATTTCACCATTGGCGACCACAGGAATCGAAAGAGCTTTTTTTACTTTTCCGATCGGTTTCCAATAGGCCGGAGGAATGTAGCCTTGAGTCTTCGTGCGTCCGTGGATGGTAATCCAGCTGGCTCCGGCTTGTTCAGCACGTTTGGCATTTTCATCAATCGCTGATGGATCCGCAAAACCCAAACGCATTTTTGCACTGACGGGATATGCACTGGGTACACGGTCTCTTACTGTTCGAATAATTTTTTCAATACGATCCGGATACTGAAGTAAGGTTGCTCCTCCATCGTGTCGATTTACGGTGGGGGCAGGACAGCCAAAATTAAGATCGATTCCGGTTGCTCCTGCTTTAATTGCATTCAATGCACTTTCCGCCAAGCGTTCTGGGTCTCCTCCTAGGAGTTGAATTTGAACCGGGGTTCCAACTTTTGTTCTGGAATGATTCAACAGTTCAGGAATGTGTTTTTTGAATGCCTTGGGATTAAGGGTATTCCCGCTCACCCTAATAAACTCGCTGACACAGTAGTCGTAATAACCCGTGCGAGTGATGAACTCCCTAAACGGGGCGTCCGTCACTCCCTCCATGGGAGCCAAGATGACTGCTGGGATGTTGCGTGCTAGGAACATTTTCGGTTTATGCCATGAAAAACCCCTGACCGCCATATGGCTTGATCTGGGGAGTGGTTAAAGGGTTTTCCCCTCCAGGAGGGGTTTGAGGGCCCTGGAGGGGAATGAGGGGGTATGGGGGCAAACTGAAGTATTCAGGGCTATTCCATCCAAGTACCATCGGTTTGGACGGTAGCATTGATTGCAGCTTGATGGTTGCTCCAGACGGCACTCATGTCACAACCATAAGCATGTGGATTGTAATAGCGACAGTTGTCGTATTGAGCGTTGCTGAAGGTGATGGTCACAGGGCCATATCCGGTCACGACTCCTGAGAAGTCGAGAATTTCTGATGTCGGAGCATCTTTGCATTTGCTGCTATTGATGCCGTCGACACGAAGGATTTTAGTCATTTTTGTGGAGCCATTTACGGCAACATTTACTCTCAAGCAGCCATAAGGAAAATTCCAGTTGGTGTATCCGGGGACCGTCAGGTTTGGAGCTGCAAGAGCTTCCACTTTCACTTTCAGAACTTGGGAAGTGCTGAATTGATAACTTTTGGAATCTGCTCCGCCATTCAATCCAGAGAGTTGAATGATTTGTTCCGGTGCAGCCGGCAGGTTATTCACGTTTCCGTTTCCGTTATTGTTCCAATTGTTATTGGAAGTATTATTGTTAGTATTGCTGATCTGAAGTTGATCACGAGAAGATTGTGATCCACATGCTGACAAGATCATCAAACCTAAAACCAATGACAATTTTCTAAAGTTCTTCATAAAAACCCTCTTTTCGCTTTACAGCGCTTTATACACATAGACAAAACACAGTGTGTTCCAATCGCGAATCAAAAAATGATCAGGGTAAAACTTGG
>CAZZLF010000135.1:0-5886 GCA_964654965.1 uncultured Bdellovibrio sp. | reverse complement strand
AAACAGATTTTTCTCATCAGTGAATACATCAAAAGGCCTTTTAATATCACAGATTCGAAAATCGAAATTTCTGAAGTTGAAGAAGCATTGACCGAAATCAATGAAGCTAATATTCGAATTCAAAATCTTGCTATCGCTGAGCGAATCTCCCAGGTCGCTTCACAGCTTTCCCATGATATACGCTCTCCTCTCGCCGCACTGGATATGATATCTACTTCATTCAGTGAACTTTCTGAAGACAAACGTTTCATCATTAAAAATTCGATTAACAGAATCAAAGACATTGCCAACCAATTGAATACGCCCAAAAGAAATACTGCAGATAGCGGCCAATCTAAGCCCTCGGTTGATTTGAATCATCCTTCTGAAAATACTCCAGAAATCAACCTACTCTTACCGATGATTGAGGCACTGATCACCGAAAAACGGATTGAAACCCGAATTTATCCAGAAATTGAAATAGAACTTGAGAACATTGAAGAATCGTACGGGCTTTTTTCGAAGATCATTCCTTCTGAATTTAAAAGAGTATTTTCAAATATTGTAAACAATGCCGTTGAATCTCTTCCGAATCATCAGGGTCGGGTCAAAATCAAACTTCAACGTGAATCTGGTTTTTCAGTACTTTCTGTTGAAGATAACGGACGGGGCATTCCTTCTGAAATTTTGCCGAAACTTGGCTCAAGAGGTGCGACTTTCAATAAAGAAGGCGGCACTGGTCTTGGCCTCTCTCATGCGAAATCTACCGTTGAATCTTGGGGAGGATCATTAGAAATTCATTCCACGATGGGAACAGGAACAACGGTTAAAGTTTTCTTACCCGAAGAAACCCCTCCGAAATGGTTTGTCCCTGAATTAAATCTTTTGGGATATTCCTCGGTATTGGTTTTTGATGATGATCCATCGATTCATCAAATCTGGAAAAAGCGTTTGAATCCATTCGTTTCATCAGGATTGCAACTCATTCACTTTTCTTCAGTGAATGAATTACGAAACTTTTATCGTCTGAGTTTTGCTGAATTGGATGAAACTATTTTTTTGATGGATTTTGAAATTTCTCATCAACAAACATCAGGACTTGATCTCATCGAAGAGTTTGGTATCGAAGATCAATCCATTTTGGTAACGAGCAGATTTGATGAAAATTCCATCCGTCAAAGATGCGAAAATCTGGGTGTTCAACTCATTCCAAAGTCCATGAGTGGTTTTATCCCCATTCAGCTATCAAATCAGCTTTCTGAAAACATTACACCACTCTTTGCATCCGCTCATCCAGAACAGCGTGGGCAATCTCCCACTCCTGACACCAATAAGCGATCGTTTTAAGAAAGTAGTGTTCGCTCTCACGATGACCAAGTTCCATGACATTCACTTCATTACGAGCAGCATCGAGTGAACCGTGATAACCCACTTCACCCGTGATGTAGACATCTACCTTATGTTTGCAGACCGATCGAACAAACGATGACCCCTTACCGGGAGTGAATGCAATTTTGCGAACTTGTTTCGGTTCAAGCTGATGAGCCAGAAACGCGTCGACCTTGAATACTTTTTTCACTCGTTTCAAAAATTCAGAATAACTCACGGGCTTTTTCAATTCTGCAACAAAACCGTAACCAAGGCCCCAGATGAGCCCTTTCATTCCTGGGTCTTGCTCGACCGAATAAATATCAAACGCCACTTCTTCATACGGGTGAGAGTCCCTTAACGTTTCAATCACGATTTTTTCCATGCCGGCCACAAATAGGGTTTCAAGCCGGATTTCTTCTACTTGCTCCAGCTCACCCACTTTTCCAATCGTGGGGTTCGAGCCTTTTAATCCGCGAAAGCTCCCCATTCCACCCACTGCAAATCCACAAGAATCGTAATTTCCCAAATGCCCGCAACCGATGCCGTAAAGCGCTTCTCGTACATTTTCAAATTGATCAATCGGTACATAAGTCACCAATTTTTTCAAAAGAGTGGTTCCCTCTTCCGGCTGCTCCCAAACCCGCGCGATGGCCTCTGCGCCTAAATCATCCGCCAATGCAATCATTCCATCCAAGGCACACTTATCAAAATTGGTGTGCGCAACATAAATACAAATATTTTTTTCATAGGCTTTTAGCAAAATCGTATGAAGGTCACCATCACGCCCCTTCACCAGTCGGGTCATTCCTCTTCCCTTTGGAAATAAGGGTGGATGGTGAATGATGATCAAATTCGACTTGTTCTTCAGCGCTGTTTCTAAGAGGGATTCGGTTAAATCCACCCCGATGGTGACACCGCTCAAAGTGACAGAAGGATCGCCACATACCAGCCCTACCGCATCCCAAACTTCGGCTGTTGCCGTAGGAATACGCATTTCCACAACTTCTATGAACTTTTGAATGGTCGGACTGGATGATTTTTTAGCCATAACTCATGATGGGTCAAGGTGGCCTAAATGGCAATGATTTCGTATGTTTATTTTTTATACATTCTTAATTGAATCTGATTGCGGCCAGTCCCCGTTTCTGATAGGATCCGGCGGTCATGAAACCCCATAAACCACAGCCTAAACCAGCACATGCAACACCCATCACGAATGAAATCGTTTACCGAGAGGCATGCAAAAAATTCCTACCGACCACGCGCAAGGAAATGGAATGGCTGGGTTGGGATCAACTGGATGTACTGTTGATCACAGGCGATGCCTATGTCGATCACCCGACATTTGGTATCCCTTGCCTCGGTCGATTTCTTGAAAAACTCGGATTGCGTGTCGGCATCATCTCTCAACCAAAGTGGAAAGACGGAACTTCAGATTTCATGCGCATGGGCCGCCCTCGACTGTTTGTCGGTGTCTCAAGCGGCACCGTCGACTCCATGATCAATAATTACACTGCAAATAAAAAACGCCGTACCGATGACATGTACTCCGAAGGCGGAATGGGTGGACATCGTCCGGATTACGCAACAATAGTTTACTGTGATTTAGTTCGTCAGGCTTTTCCTGAAACTCCGATCGTTGTCGGTGGTGTCGAAGCCTCTTTGCGTCGCTTGGCACATTATGATTACTGGCAAAACCGCGTGCGTCCATCCATTCTTGCTGAATTGAACGCAGAATTTGTCGTGTTCGGAATGGGTGAACGCACCACTGAAATGATGGTCGAACAATTTAAGTTGGCGGAACAAGAAATCGGCGGCCCGGTCATTGTTCAACATCCGGCCACCCAGCGCGCACTGGACTATATCAAGTCTCAACGAGGAATTGCCTACCTCGCAACCAAAGACCATGCCCGTACACTGGAACCAAGATTGACCATTCCGAGTTTTGAAGAAGTTCGTGACGACAAGAAAAAATTTGCGAAGATGTCTTACTTCATCGAATACGAAGCATCTCCTTATAACGGCAAGCGCATGGTTCAATACACCGGAAAAAATGCTGTCGTTGTCAATCCTCCTGCACTTCCGCTGTCTACAGAACAGCTGGACGCGGTTTACGAAATGCCCTTCACGAAGGAACAGCACCCTTCTTATAAAAACAGAATTCCCGCTGCTGACATGATTCGTTTTTCTGTAAACTCTGTGCGTGGTTGTTACGGAGGATGTTCTTTCTGTGCGATCACTCTTCACCAAGGTCGAATTGTTCAGTCTCGTTCGACGGAAAGCGTGCTGAAAGAAGTCGAAAATTTAAATCACGTTCCCGGATTTAAAGGCATCGTATCGGATATTGGCGGCCCAACAGCCAACATGTTCCAAACTCGATGCAAAAGTCCTGAGATCCAGAGCAAGTGTCGAAAACTTTCTTGTGTTCATCCCAAAGTATGCCCACAACTTCAACATGATCATACCCCACAGATTGACATGCTGAAAAAAGCAAAAAAGATTCCTGGAATTCGTAAGATTCACATTGCCTCAGGCCTTCGATATGACCTTGCTCTTTCAGACCAAAAAGCTGGACACGAGTATCTTCGTGAATTGATCACTCACCACGTTGGCGGGCACTTAAAAGTTGCACCAGAACATCTCGATGATGAGGTTCTGCATCTGATGAAGAAACCGGGTTTACGAAACTTCGATGAATTCGTCAGCTACTTCAAGGAAATTTCAGAAGAAGCCGGCAAGGAACAATATGTCGTTCCTTATTTCATTTCAGGTTTTCCAGGAACTACCCATGAAAAAATGGAAAAGGTCTATGACTACATGAAGGATCAAGGATGGAACCTGCAACAAGTTCAGGCTTTCATTCCAACTCCAATGACCTTGGCCACGGCGATGTATTGGTCCGGCTATAATCCGATGGGAATGAAGCCACTCTTCGTTGCCAAAGACTGGAAAGACCGCAAAATCCAACAAGCACTTTTACAACCTCACAAGCCTGAACACCGTGAAATCTTGCGTGAGTATGAACGCGAAAAACGTCGTCAAGAAGTCGTGGGCGGTGTGAAAAAGAATTACGGTAGCGGCGACACGCGTGCTCCACGTTTTGATAAAAAGAAAAGAAACAGTCAAAAATTCGGCGGTCGCAGTATCGTGGAACCGCCGACGGAAAAATTAGGAAAAAAACTACTTCTCGATTCTCGCTGATGATTGATCTTGGATTGGTTTTTATATATTTTAAAATATTGATTATCTTCTAGGGTCAAAAGCTTCACGCAGTGATTCACCAATCAAGTTGATTGAGATCAACATCCAGGAAAGCGCCAAAGTTGGCGTCACTAGGAGCCAAACCGCATTTTGAATGTAGGTTCGTCCTTGTTGCAACAATTCTCCGAGAGAAGGAGTGGGTGGTGACAAGCCAAATCCGAGATAATCGAGAATCGCCAGTGTCGCAATTCCACCTGAAACTGAAAATGGAGTCATCGTCAAAATAGGCGTAATTCCGTTGGGAAGAATATGTTTGAATATGATCCTGGCATGACCTGCACCTGCCGCACGTGCGGCATCACAAAATTCCAATTTACGCAGACTCAGAAACTGGGCTCGTAACTGGGAAGCAATTCCTGACCAGGAAAAAGCAACCACTACCGCGAGCGTTACCCAAAAAGAATCTGATTTCATCAGACCATTTACCAAAATCACCACAGATAAAAATGGAAGAATTTCGATCAATTCTTTTAACCGCTCAGTAAAGAAATCCACGTTACCCGCAAAATAACCCTGTATGGAACCAATCGTGATTCCAATCGCAAAGCATAATGCCCAAAACATGAGTCCATACGAAAGTGAAACCCTCAAACCATAAAGCAATCGCGCGAAGACATCACGGCCCAGAGAATCAGTGCCGATCCAGTGAGTTTTGGATGGAGCAACCATGACATCGGAAGTTTGCTCATATGGGTCCCACTGATTCAGTGGAAACATCGCCCAAACAGGCTTTCCTTCTTCTTTTTCTTTTTTGACCAATTCTCGATAGTCGACAACAAAACTATCGGTAATTCCAAACTCGGCTGCCGTATAAGAAATCAATGCCGGAAAGTACCAATGCCCTTCCCTCTTCAGGATCAGCGGCTTGCTATTGGACCACAGCTCCGCAGTCATCGAAAACAAAAAGACACTGAGAAATCCGAACAATCCGATCCAAGCTCTTTTTTGACGAAAAAAACTTTTCCAACGTCTTCTGGTCAGTGGTCTCATTCATGTACCTTCGATCATTTGCTGTTAAAGTCAATTCTAGGGTCAACCATTACATAAGCGATATCACTCAAAAGCTGACCAAACATCACGACCCCTGATTGAATCACTGCAACTCCCATCAGTACGTTGTAATCCCTTGAATTCAAGCTCTCAATCATCAAGCGCCCCATTCCGGGCAATCCAAATACGGACTCAATCACAATGGAACCTGCAACGAATGCTGAAAGAAATCCTCCGATTCCGACCATCAATGGAAGGATCGCGTTTCTGAGGGCATGTTTGTAA
>CAZZLF010000134.1:0-5925 GCA_964654965.1 uncultured Bdellovibrio sp. | reverse complement strand
AGGATGCTTGGGAGCAAGATTTCAAAAAATTGGACGGTTTGACTGAAAAAGTTGAGAGTTTTCGTGGAAAGCTCGCCGAAAGTGCATCAATGCTGAAAAAAGCATTTGATGCTGAAGTAGAGTTGAATCTTCTGATCGAAAATCTCTATAGTTTTGCTCATCATCGTTCTGATCAGGACACAAGGGATGCTACGCATCTCGGTCATGTCAGTCGAATCGGTTCGAAGGCGACTGAAATCAGTGCTCGACTTTCGTGGATGGATCCTGAACTTCTGGAAGCTCCGATTGAAAAGCTGAATGCATTTCAGAGTGATGCTTTACTCAAAGATTATTCAAGAAAATTAGAAAATTTGATTCGTTCCAAACCGCATCAGCGAAGCGCTGAAGTCGAGGAAATTCTTTCTCTGGCATCAGAACCAATGGGTGGGGCCCACACCACGTTTAGTTTGCTTGAAAATGCGGATATGCCGATGCCGAAGGTCAAAGATCCCCAAGGAAATGATTTCGAAGTCAATCATGGTTCCTACATCACTGTTCTCGAAAATCCAGATCGTGATTTTAGAAAGCGTGGTTTCGAAGCCTATGTCGGAGCTTTCTCTCAGTACAAGAATACCTATGCATCTACATTGGAGACGAATGTAAAAAATCATGTATTCAACGCAAAAGTCCGCCGTTTTTCGAGCGCGATCGAAGCGAGTTTGTTTTCAGATGCGATTCCACTCAGTGTTTACAATGGATTGATTGATACGGTTCATGCCCATCTTCCGTTGCTGCATCGATGGGTTAAATTGAAGAAAAAAATTCTCGGCTATGGCGACATGCAAATGTATGACCTTTTTATTCCGATGGTGAAGCCCGCAAACGTGGAAATGAACTACGAAGAAGCTTGTCGCATAGTGACCGAGGCGGTAGCACCTTTAGGAAATGAGTATGTTGAACATTTTAAAAAATCATTCAGCGAACGCTGGATCGATGTTTATTATACGCCTGGGAAACGATCGGGAGCCTATTCGGGAGGTACCTATCAGTCCAAACCCTATATTCTGTTGAATCATAAGAATAATCTAGGAAGTGCATTTACCTTGGCGCATGAACTCGGCCATTCGCTTCACTCATTTTATTCAAAGAAGCAGCCTTACGCAAAATCGCATTATCCGATTTTCCTCGCTGAGATTGCATCCACTACGAACGAAATGTTGCTCCATTTTTACTTGTATGAGCGGGCTCAGACCAAAGAGATGAAGTTGTATCTGCTTGATCATTTGTTCACGCAATTCCGTGGAACCCTTTTCCGTCAGGTGCAGTTTGCCGAATTTGAGCGGGATATCCATGCCATGGTCGAGAGGGGTGAACCGCTCACTTCTCAAGCGCTTTGTGAACATTATGGAAAAATGAATGCAAAATATTATGGTCCTGACATGGCCGGAAATGGTTCGGGTGAAAAAGACCCTATCCGCTATGAATGGTCACGAATTCCACATTTTTATTATAATTTCTACGTTTACAAGTATTCGACCAGCTTTGCGGCTTCTCAGTATTTTGCCCGTAAAATTTATGATGGAGATACTGCTACACGTGAAAAGTATCTCGAGTTCCTTGCATCCGGTGGAAGCATGGCGCCACTCGACACCATGATCAGGGCAGGGGTGGATCTTCGTGACTCTAAACCGATCGAGTCGGCGTTCCGAATTTTTGAAGATGCGCTGAATGAGTTTGAACGGTTAATTTAAATTGCAAAAATATACGACTTGAAATGGAATTTTCGCGTGTTTTGCGACTGTTCCCAAGAATGAATTAGACATGATTTTACAGCCTGAGCCCTCAATCGTCCTGGTGAGGTCAACGGCGTATTGATCAAAGTTGGCGTCAATCATGACCAGTGACTCTTTGAAGCTCGGCAAAAGAGTGGATAATTCTTCGTTTGATTTGAAGAGATGAAGTTTTTCTGGATGAAAACCTGAGCTTTTGTACAAGTTGTAATAGGGGGTAACGTATTTTCCCTGATCCAAAAAGTTTCGATTACTGAGCCATTCTGCATTTGGGTATTTTGAAGAAAATTCATGAACTGCATGATGGGCCCAGAGTGTTCTCATGGAAGCCCCGTGAAAAGTAGAGATAAAAAATGAAACTGCGGATATCACCCAGTAACTTCGAATGAATACCGGCTTGGTCCCATGACGGTAAAGCCAGAGATCGTTTTTTCCTTTTTGAAAGGATTCTTGAAAGTAGGTGATCGCCATCAGCGGAACAAAGTTCAGCAGGGGAAAAAGGAATCGGTATTCCTTGTTGGTAATGAAGCAATGTAAGAAAAAAAATGTCAGTGTGAACCAACCAAAAAAATCGAATCGGCGTTTTAAGCTGAATCCGATCATTCCATAAAATAGAAGAATAGAAATCGGTGGTAATAATTGTAATACCCAGAAAAAGTATTGATACCAAGGGTAAGGATTAAAAGTGGCAGCTACGTGCTGAACGATATTGACCTTATAGTAGAGATAAGGGGTGAAAACCCAGTTTCCATATCCCCATCGATCTAGGAAAACTCCAAGAATGACCGGAATCAGAAAGCCTCCCAGCATGGACCAATGGGTTTTGCGGATTCCGCGATCCTGAATGATTAATGCCACTGCCACACCGGCTAGGCCGAGTGCGATTTGATAGCGGGCGATAAATGCAAAACCAAAAAGAATTCCTGCATAGAAAAATGATTTCAAATCGCTTTTCATTCGATCAACTGGAATTTTTGCTAGGGCCAGTAGTGCAAAGGAAGTGAAGAATCCGGATAGATTTTCGCTGGAAGTGCGAACATGAATATAGGGAAAAAACCACATGGATCCAAATACGAGAAACCACTTTGTGGATAAGGAGTATTTTTTCTGAAAGTGGTTCCAGAGTGCAACCAAAGACCAAATGTTTAAAATTGCATATCCGAATCGAAAAAATGTTGCCGTGGAAAATGGATCATAAATTCCAATGGCCATGAAAAGCTTGATGAAGAAAGCATGAAGCATGGGTTGAAACCAAGGACGAATTTGCGCGGCAAATTCCCAAGGAAGGTGGGCTCCGTTCGGAGTATTTCCTACAAAGTAATTTGCCCATTCCAGAATCTGAAAGTGCTCATCTGGATGGTGAAAGCCAAACGAATAAATGGCGGCAAACGCATGTCCAAAAAACAGGACGAATAAGCCAAGCTTAATGTAGAGATCGGGTTTTTTCATGAGTGCTTTTTGAATTTAAAGAAAAGGTCAGCATCGAGAGGCTGAAATACTCAATCCCTCGATGAAGGATTTCAAATTCATCTCCCGGCAAGGCGGCGCCAATGGTGCTGAGAATTGGTAAAAAATGTTCATCACTCGGGTGTGATTGGAAAAAGTGAGGATGTTCCTCGGCATTGACGATCGCATCCACATCTTTCTTTTTCAGCGTGGTGATCAGCCATTCCTCAAATTCTTTCGCCCACGCAGCCCCTTCCAGGTTTTTATGTGACCATCTGAGCTCGCGTAAGTTATGAACAGCACCACCTGTTCCAATAATCATGACCCCTTCCTCACGTAAAGGCGCCAGCGCATGACCCAGTTTAAGGATTAAAGCGGGGGAGAGATTCAAGGGAAGTGTCACTTTGACGATCGGGACGTCACCTTTGGGATAAAGATGCTTCATCGGAACCCAGATGCCGTGGTCCAGCGGTGAATCGGTCTCGATCTTGGTTTGGAATCCATGTTTTTTTAAAAGTTGAACCGTTTGTTCAGCCACCTCTGGAGACCCCCCGCAGTCATACTGAACTTGATAAAGTTCCGGAGGGAATCCGCTAAAGTCATGAATGATCTCATTCTTTAAAGTGCTCAATACATGAACAGTCTCAGAAGAGACCGAGTGTGCGGAAATAAAGATGATCGCCTTGGGTTTAGGAATGGAGGTCGCAAATTTTTCGAGCATATCCGAGAACCCATCCTCCCCAAAGGCAAGCATGGGTGATCCGTGACTGATAAAAACACTGGGATAGCGGATGGAACTCATTCCACGATCTTATTTGAAACACGGACGGTGATCAAGTTAGGATATGAAATATGTCATTACAATCTCACCATTTAGAAGCATTTTTAGTGATCTCCAGAGTTCAAAACTTCTCAAAGGCAGCCGAATTGCTGCACGTGACGCAATCCGCATTATCGCATCGAATTGCAGCCTTGGAAAACGAATTGAATGCGCCATTGTTCATTCGCGACAAAAAGGGAATTCGTCTGACGGAATCAGGTGAAGAACTTCTAAGATTCGTTCAAATGAAAAACTCGCTTGAAGAAGAATTTCTATCAAAATTTAAAGCTCAAAAAGGGGCGCCCTTGAAAGGGGTGCTGCGAGTGGGGTGTTATGCCAGTATTGGTCGTTCCATCGTCATCAAGGTTCTTGCGCCGTTCTTGAAACAGAATCCTGGTGTTCAATTGTTTTTTTTGATGAGAGAGATGAGTGCCTTGCCTGAACTTTTGAAGTCGGGCGAAGCAGATTTTGTTTTTTTGGATCATGAATTTGGCAAGGGTAAATTGAACTCCCATTTTTTGGGAGAAGAAGAATATGTCTTGGTTGAAGCCGTGGGAGGTTCCCGGGATGAAAATGTATATTTGAATCACGATGAAGAAGATTTCATGACGTACCGGTTTTTTGAAAAGCAAGGTGAACAGGAAATTCACATTCGACGTTCCTATCTTGATGAAATTTACAGTTGCATTGATGGGGTCGCGGAAGGAATGGGAAGAAGTGTATTGCCTTTACACCTGGTAAAAGAAGATTCTCGGATCCGAATTCATGGGGAATTCATCAGCCTGAAGATGCCGGTTTATCTTCATTATTTTCAACATCAAATTCGTTCTGAGCTCGACACCAAGGTTATCGAGTTATTCCAGAAAGAAATCCCAAAGTACTTAACAAGCCTCCGAAAAGAAGAATAACGGATGGGTGAAGGCTTTTTTTAATCACTGCAATGAAGATGAGGGTGAAGAAGATCGTCGTGAAAAATAATTGATGATGATTTTGTTCACCATTCAGGGCAAACAGGCAAAGTCTTGCAACAGATCCAATAATCGCACCTCCCACCGCGGGAATCATTCCATCAAAAAAAGATTTGAGTTTGGGAGAGTCGAGTAATTTTTTTTCAATCGCCGGCATCAGAAATAATCCGAACAGAAAAGTCGGAGAGAAAGTTCCCAAGGTGGAAAAAAATGCTCCGCTGATTCCCGCAGTTTGATGTCCGAGAAAAGTATTGAAAATCACTAGTGGTCCTGGAGTCATTTGCCCAAAACTCAAAGCGGTCAAAAAATCACTGGGACTGACCCAGTGGTAATGATCGATATATACTGCTTTCAGTACGGGTACGATGGCAATTCCAGTTCCGAAGGTAAATAGGGAAGACTTGAATGACTCGATAAAGAGCAGGAAAAAAATCGCGGTACCGCTTTCAAAAAGACGCCCTTTTAAAAGTGTCCAAATGAAAGAAAATGCTCCGCACGCGATTAGAAAATAAATTTCATTTTGAGGAAAAAGATAAGTCAAAACTGCGCTGATCAACAGATAGAGCAGTCCGGGTCCCTGTGCCAATGGCCTTGCGAAATTGAATGCTGTGATGACAGAAATGGCCAAACCACCAAGATTAAGTCCGTGAATCATGGCTTGAATCCAGGTCGAAGCGAGGTTTTGGGATTCATGAAAAATCGAAGCCAGAAAGATCATCATCAGGAACGCTGGAAAAATCAATGCCAGCCCTGCGATCAGTCCGCCGGATTTTCCACCAAGACGATTTCCGATTCGGATAGCGAGAAGAGTGGCCGTGGGGCCTGGAAATAGTTTTGCTGCAGAAACAAAGCGGCGAAATTCAATTTCAGAGAGCGAGCGGCTTTTGTGAACAAAATGTTTTTCCATCATTCCGATCAAGGC
>CAZZLF010000133.1:0-5969 GCA_964654965.1 uncultured Bdellovibrio sp. | reverse complement strand
TATGAATAATGTCTCGAAAACTGGTCGAGCTCCTCTACAAAGAACGACTTCTTACCCAAGCTCAATTTCAAGATGCCGATCAGCTTCTTCGATCCGGTACGGATGCCATTCGACAATTCATCGAACAGAAGGTTTTGTCTGAATCGAAACTGGTGTTTTTCTTAAGCCAAAAATTTTCCCTGCAAAGTCTCAATATCTCTAAATTTGAAATCAAGCCTGAAGTCATCGCCATGTTGACTCCAGAACTGGTTCGTAAAGCTCAGGTCATTCCCATTCAGTCTGGAAACGGGGTTTTGGTGGTGGCGACTCCCGATCCGACTCAGTTGAATTTTCTAGATGACATTCGATTTGCGACCAAAATGGTGGTCGAGGCGGTATTGACGACTTACAGTTCTTTCGATCTTGCCGTGAATAAGTACTACGGTGGCACTGCCGGTTTTGGAAAGGCGCTCGATCAGTTCAGAAAAGATAGCGCAACCCAGGTGAAAAAGGGTGCTTCTGAAGTTCAATTCATTGAACAGCACCAGGTTCATGAAGTGAATACTACCAGTTCGGCGGATGATGCTCCGGTGATCACCTTGGTGAATGGAATTTTGTCTGAATCGATTAAACGCGGAGCAAGTGATATTCATATCGAGCCCTATGAAAAAAACTTCAGGGTCAGATTTCGAGTCGATGGAACTTTGATTGATATCACTCAGATTCCAAATGAGATGAAGCGAGCGGTAGTGGCAAGATTTAAAATCATGTCCCGAATGGATATTGCTGAATCCCGACTTCCTCAAGATGGACGCATCAAAATTAAACTGAATGGGCGCGAAGTGGATTTTCGGGTGAACACCCTGCCGACTTTATTCGGAGAAAAAGTAGTTCTTCGTATTTTGAGCAAGGGAAATCTTCAGTTAGATCTTCGCAAATTGGGTTTTGAAGAGCATCAATTAGAAACATTCAGAAAAGGAATTGAGCAGCCAAGCGGCATGGTACTGGTGACGGGGCCGACCGGTTCTGGAAAAACGACCACTTTGTACTCTGCTCTTATGGAATTGAACAAGATTTCAGACAATCTTTCTACCGTCGAAGATCCGGTTGAGTACAACCTGGACGGAATCAACCAAGTTCAAGTGAACAAGGAAGTGGGATTGACGTTTGCCAGCGTATTGCGCGCACTTCTTCGCCAGGATCCTGATACGGTTTTAGTCGGTGAGATCCGTGATCTTGAAACCGCTGAAGTTGCCATTCAGGCAGCGTTGACGGGGCACTTGGTTTTATCCACGCTTCACACGAATGACACTGTTGCCACCATCACTCGGATGGTGAACATGGGTGTCGAACCATTTTTAGTCACCTCGGCGGTGAATCTGATTGTTGCCCAAAGGTTATTGCGCCGACTTTGTAATGAATGCAAAGAGCCTGTGGAAGTTCCTGAACATGAACTTTTTGCCATGGGAATTCGGGAAATGGCTTCAGGAGCTATGTTCTACGGACCAAAAGGTTGTTCTGTTTGTAGCAAGACCGGATACAAGGGAAGGGTTGCGATTTATGAAGTTCTCGATTTCAATACCGCGCTGAAAGAAATGGTTTTGAAAGGCCGTACCGCGATCGAGATCAGAAAAGAAGCTGTGACCAAACATAAGCTTCAATCATTAAGAATTTCGGCTTTGAAAAAAGCAATCGAGGGACTCACTTCATTGGATGAGGCGATTTCCATGACGACAGAAGATTAACAGAAGGTTGAGAGGTACCAAACATGGCTAAATTATCACTGACTGCTTTGTTGAGAGCGATGGTGGATCAGGATGCATCCGACTTGCACCTTTCTTCGGGATCCCCTCCGCAATTTAGAATTCATGGTAAGTTGTATCGTGCAAAATCGGAAACCTTGTCTCCAGAAATGATTCAGGAACTGGTTTTTGAAGTATTGAATGAATCCCAGCGTGAACTGTTTCGCGAAAAACACGAATTCGATTTTTCTTTTGGAGTCAAAGATCTCGCCCGATTCAGGGGAAACCTGTTTTTTCAAAAGGGAAGCATGGGTGGCGTTTTTCGCAGAATTCCCATGCAAATTCCCCATTTTGATGATTTGAGATTGCCTGAAATTTTGAAAAAAGTGGTACGTCAGCCCAACGGTTTGATTCTGGTGACTGGTCCGACGGGATCAGGGAAGTCGACTTCTCTTGCTGCAATGATTGATTTTTTGAACCGCGAAGAAAATGGACACATCCTGACCATCGAAGATCCGATTGAATTTGTGCACGCTCACAAAGGTTGCGTGGTCAATCAGCGTGAAGTTGGTGCAGACAGCTTGAGTTTTCATGAAGCATTGAAACATTCTCTTCGTCAAGATCCGGATTTTATTCTGGTCGGTGAGCTTCGAGATCTAGAAACGATTGAAATGGCGTTGACTGCTGCTGAAACGGGTCACCTTGTTTTTGCCACTTTGCACACGAATAGTGCCATTCAGACCATTTCACGGGTTTTGAATGTTTTTCCACCTCACCAGCAACCTCAGATCCGCCAGTTGCTAGCGAGTTCACTTCAAGGGGTGATGACTCAGCAATTAATTCCGAACTCTTCCAAACCCGGAAGATCCCTCGCTGTGGAATTATTGATTCCGAATGCAGCAGTAAAAAACCTGATTCGTGAAGATAAAATTCACCAGATCTATGGAACAATGCAATCTGGACAAGGTGGAACCGGAATGATGACCATGAATCAAAGTCTTGCAGATCATGTGAGGAAAGGTAATCTTACCAAACAAGATGCTCTCGCCCATAGTTTGTTCCCCGATGAGTTATCAAAAATGGTCTGAGGTGAAAAATGATCGAATTCAATTATATTGCCGCTGACAAAGAAGGAAAAAAAGTCGAAGGACGAAGGCAGGCCGCAAACGAGGGTGAATTGCGGATGATGTTGCGCGGACAAGGATTAAGACCGATCAAAATATCAAAAGCCTCGATTTCTGAAATCGATATCGGTGTGCAGATCATGGAATGGCTTGGAATGGGTGGAACCGTTCCAACTGAAAAACTGATGAACTTCATCAAACAGCTTCAAGTCATGATCACTTCTGGAGTTCCCCTGGTACAGGCGCTGGAATTGTTTCACGACCAAGAGTCTCATCCGACGTTGAAACGGATCCTTGCAGTATCGCGTGAAAAAATCCAAGCGGGAAATTTTTTATGGGAATCTCTTTCTGCCTACCCGGAAGTTTTTGAACGAGTGTTTGTGTCCTTGATTCGAGCGGGTGAAAGCTCGGGAAACCTTGATACGATGCTCATGCGCTGTGGAAAATACCTCGAAAATTCCTACCGAATGAAGAAGCTCTTGAAAGGCGCGATGGTTTACCCCATTTCAGTTTTGGTGATTGCTGCTGCGGTTGTCACGTTGATGTTGGTGGCGGTGATTCCGAAATTTGAAGAAATGATTGCCTCAAATGGTGGGGAACTACCTTGGGCTACCCAAGTAGTCATCAGTTTGTCCCATTTCATGGTGGATAATTTTATTTATATCGCCGTTTCGGCAGGAATCATTGGATACCTATTCAGGCTTTATGCAAAAAGCACGGAAGGAAGAATTGTCTTACAAAGAATCTCAATCCGGCTTCCGGTATTTGGTGATCTCATTAAAAAATCAGGAGTGGCAAGATTTACCCGAACGATGTCTACATTGCTTTCATCTGGTGTTCCAATGATTGATAGTCTAGAAATTTGCAAGGGTGCAGCCGACAACGTTGTTTTTGAAGAGGCAATCAATACGATGAAGCGTGAAATTGAAATGGGGTCCTCGGTCGCGATGTCCATGTTCAGACAGTCGGTTTTTCCAAAAATGGCCACCCAGATGGTATCCGTCGGTGAAAACACGGGAAATATGGATAAGATGATGGAGCGAGTTGCGGACTTTTATGAAGAAGAAGTTCAGAACGCGATTCAATCGGCGATGAAACTCATTGAACCCGTGATGCTCGTGCTTCTGGGAGGGATCGTCGGTGGTCTCATGATTTCCATGTATCTTCCGATCTTCCAGATGGCAGGCGGTGCAAAATGAGTCAGATCGATAAGATCAAAAGACCGATTTTTGGTAAATCGCAATCCATTGAAGCATTGAAAAAGATGATTACCCGTGTGGCATCTTCTAAAACCAACGTGCTGATCATTGGAGAAAGCGGAACGGGAAAGGAACTGGTTGCCAGAGCCTTACATGAACTTAGTCCGGTTGCGAGTGGCCCGTTCGTGGCAGTGAACTGCGGAGCGATTCCTGAAACCTTGATTGAGAGTGAGTTATTTGGGCATAAAAAAGGAAGTTTCACCGGCGCTGTTGCAGACAAGCCGGGACTTTTTGAAGTGGCTGATGGAGGAACGTTGTTCCTTGATGAAATTGGCGAGCTTCCCCTTTCCATGCAGGTGAAGTTATTGCGTGCGCTTCAGGATCGGGCGATTCGACGGGTTGGTGCGAATGAAAATATCAAAATTGATGTTCGAATTGTCGCGGCAACCAATAAAAATCTAGAAGAAGCTGCTAAGAAGGGAACTTTTCGGGAAGATCTTTATTATCGTTTGAATGTCATCTTACTGGAAACTCCGCCATTGCGGGACCGAGTGGGGGACATTGAACTTTTAATCGGGGTGTTTCAGGAAAAATTCAATGAGAAATTAAAACGCGAGATCAAGGGATTTGCGCCTGCCGCAATGGAAGTGATGCTGAAGCACCGCTGGCCTGGGAATGTTCGGGAACTGGAAAATGTGATGGAACGGGTGATGACACTCGAAGCTTCCAATGAGATTCAGGTTAATACGCTTCCTCATGAAATGGTGGTCGCGGCAAGAAAAGCTGCTGCTGTTCCTAGAGAGCTGGTATTAAAAGCAAACTTCATCATGGGCCCGGTTGATCTTGAAAAAATCGTGGAAGAGGTCAGAAGTTTTTATCATCGCGAAGCCCTTCTTTATTCCAAAAACGATGAATCAGAAGCGAATAAGCTCTTAGGAAAATAAAAAAAGCTCCGAGTAAATTTTACCCGGAGCTCATATCACCTTAACTTTAAAACCTTAAATACCAGAAGTGGAGTTCACCGGATTTCCATCTTGAGTGATTCTCCAGACGTCTGCTCGTGTTCCACCGATAAATCCATGAGCTGCAGCTGTATACTGTGTCGCTTGAATGCTACCGGCAATGCTGCTAACTGGTACTGGAGCAACTGCAAAAGTATTATTTCTTTCAAATGAAATTGCGGAAAATGCGGCATCGGCCGCTGGACAACTTACTAATGCAGCTGTTCCGGTGCTAGGCCATTGAAAACCATTACATTGCTGAGATCCGTTACCGCACAAGGTTCCAGTTGCTGCGGCGGTAGAGAAGCCTACAGCGTAGTAAACTCTTGCATTCGCATTAGTCGATTCGCGTGAAAATCCAATTTGACCCAAGCACGATGAATAAGAGCTGTTGGCAGCAAGCTGAGTGGACTCCAGAGACTTGATCGCTCCCAGTGTAATGGATGCCTCAGATTGGCGAGCTTTTGCCTGAAACTTTCTGTATTGGGGGACTGCGATGGAAGCAAGGATCCCGATGATGGCAACCACCACCATCAATTCGATGAGAGTGAAACCGGCACGACTGGAAATTTTTAAGTTTTTCATAATAATATTGTACAGTAATTGAAAGTGAGATCCAGATTTTTTTTTAAATTTAATTCATTGAAACGGCGAAGTTTTCTTCTGAAATCTTCCCTGATTGCATTCCTGATTTGTCCTGGGTTGATTTGGGTCCAGTCCAGAATGGAATTGCCGCGTCCTTTTATTGACACTTCACCCAAGCCTTATCCTTCCTCTTTTTTCAAGTTATTGTCGTTGGGTTATCATCCCGCGCTAGTCGATTGGATGTGGATTCAATCCCTTCAGGTGATTGGTGGAAGAAATTTTAATTCAGAGCGCATGCCGATGGCGCGGAATTTTTATGATCTGGCAACGGATCTTGAC
>CAZZLF010000132.1:0-6101 GCA_964654965.1 uncultured Bdellovibrio sp. | reverse complement strand
GGGTGATGAGCACAGTTGCCAAAAAAGGTTTCAGGCTTTTCCGGAATGAAACAGAACAAGGGGTCAAAAGCGGAATAAGCACGGCCGAAATAATGGCAATGCTCAATACCAAAAAATCTGCCTCGTTCATGATTTGAGTGGTGATCATTCCCAGTACTGTTGTGCCTTCACCCGCATGTTGAAACAACATATGAATGTGAGGAAAGTCCTGGAAGTAATCATGGTAAATTTTGGTGATCAAAAGAATGAGGCTTTGGCTGAGTAAAAGCGCAGCACCGATCGGCAAAGAAAATTTTTTTGAAGGCAAACAAGAAATGAATGAAGCGACGGCAATTGGCCAAAGAAGAGAGCTGGTCAGAACATTGATTGCAGAAAGGGCAGTGATCGCATCCAGGTGACTCCTCATGACATAAGCATAGGGAATGCCTGCCATCAAAATGCTAAGGAATAATGCAAAATTCTTCATTGAAAAAAAGTTAACAAAATTGTGCCGAAAAGGAAATACATCTGAAGTATGGAGCGCGTTATGAAGACCGGACGAAGGTAGCTCATTGCAAAAAAGGGTGCCGATAAGGCCTAGCTGTCGATGATCACTTTGTTTTTAGGTTTCACTTGATTCATCGTGACTTCAAGGAAAGATTATTGAAAGGGGAATACAAGCTTAAATGAAAACCATACTCATCACCGGCGCCGCCGGATTCATTGGAAGCAGTCTTGTGGAAACAGCTCTTCTTCGGGGTTACTCGGTGGTCGGATACGATGCTCTGACTTACGCCAGTAATCTTAAAAACATCGAAAGCTATCAGGATCACCCTCATTTTCGGTTCGTCCACGAAAATATTCTTCACGCGAATGCTTTTCTTCGAGTGTTGCATGATGCCCAACCGATGGCTGTGATCCATCTCGCTGCTGAATCCCACGTTGATCATTCTATTTCAAGTCCTGGAGCGTTCGTTCAAACCAATATTAACGGAACATATTCGCTCTTGAATGCCGCCCTTTCTTATTACGAATCTTTATCGACTGCCGAAAAAAAGAAATTTCGATTTATTCATGGTTCTACTGATGAAGTATTTGGTTCATTAGGGCCGATCGGTAAGTTTTCAGAAACAAGCCCCTATCGTCCCAATTCACCTTATGCAGCTTCTAAGGCTGCCGCGGACCATCTGGTTCAGGCTTGGTTTCATACTTATGGGTTACCAACAATCATCACCCATGCTTCCAATAACTATGGTCCAAGGCAGTTTCCTGAAAAATTGATTCCATTCATGATCATGAGGGCACTTCAAGAAAATACTCTTACCATCTACGGCAAGGGTGAAAATGTACGGGACTGGATTCATGCCGAAGATTACGTTCATGGAATTTTACTCGCTTTAGAGAAAGGTCGAACCGGTGAGCGTTATTGTTTTGGTGGTAACAACGAGCAAAAAAATTTGGATGTAGTCAGACTCATTTGCAAAATGCTAGATCAACTAAAACCCAGAACCGATCAAAAATCTTACTCCGATCTGATTACGTTTGTTTCAGATCGCCCCGGTCATGACTTTCGCTATGCGATCGATGATTCCAAGGCGGTAAGGGAACTTGGATTTGAAAAGAAGTTTAAAAATTTTGAACAAGGACTCTTGAATACGGTAAAATGGTATCTTGACCACCTCGATTGGTATCGGTTGGCCATACAGAAGTAATCCCCGGGAGATCAAAGATGAGCGATCCACGATTTTATTTTGCGACTTGCCAGGTAGGTGCTGAAAAAGCTGTTAAAGCTGAAGTGCTGGAAGAATTGCCTCAATTGAGATTTGCTTTTTCAAGACCGGGATTCATCACGTTTAAAGATTCTGCTCCTGAATCAGAAAAGCCCCTTGCCATCAAAAAAGCAATTTTTACCCGTCAGTGGGGTGAGGTGATCACCCAATCCAAAGAATCAACAAGCTTGAAAGCGTTGCTGGATCAAATTCCAGGCAATGCAATCGTTCATACCTTTGATCGTGATTTGCATGTTCCCGGCGATGAACCCGATGATTTTATTCATCATTCTCACATCCAAGAAATTCTTAAATCGGCTGATTTTCATCAACACGAAAAAAATCGAAGCCCCACTCTGGGGGAACGAGTCTACGATTTAATCTGGATTGATCAAGAACAAGTGTTCCTGGGATGTCATGAGCATTCATCAAGAGAATGCGGCTTTCCAGGGAATATTCCACAGATTCCTTTGCCGAAGGAATCTCCATCGAGGGCCTATTTGAAAATTGAAGAAGCAATTTTAAGATTTAAACCTGAAGTCAAAAAAGGAGACTCGGTTCTGGAAGTGGGTTGTTCTCCTGGAGGTGCAACGACGGCAATGTCCATGAGAGGGCTTCAAGTAACGGGAGTTGACCCCAAGTTCATGGCGGAACCTGTTTACGATCTTCCTGGTTTTGAATTCATTCAAAAATGTGCAAGAGAGGTGAAGGCGACCGATCTCAAGGGAAAAAATCCGGATTGGTTGGTCATGGACATGAACATCGCGCCGTTAGAAGCGCTGGATGAACTGAATCATGTGGTGAGCGTTCTTCGCAAGGAAAACGGTCCTCGCATGAAACTTTCCAAAGGATTTCTCACGATCAAGTTGAATGATTGGAAGTTCGCCACCAGTATTCCTCTATATCTGAAACGACTTGATGAAATCGGTTTTAGAAAACTTCAACCCATCCAGCTTTGGAGCAATCGTCAGGAATTTTTTGTCTATGCCGGCGGATTTAACCGGTAATCAGTTTTTAGCGATTTTTGTGACGTTTTTCACATGAGATAAAACCATGTTCGCACGTTCAGCTTGGGAGCCTTTTTCGGTTCCAAGAGCCGAATAAATTGCAAAATAGCGCTTCATTACAGCAGTTGCATAAATTTTTGGTGTCATTTTTTTTGAAACCAAACGGCGAACTTTACCCGCCCCTGCATTGTATGCAGAAAGATAAAGGGAACTATTGGAAGAAAACTGATCGCGAAGTTTGCTAAGGTAAGCGGTACCAATGCGGATATTCACATCAGGTCGGTAAAGTGTTTGTGCACCTTTGTATTCGATCTTTTGGGTTTTCGAAATCCATTCTGCAGTGTCGGGTTTGATCTGCATCAATCCGATTTCGCCAACTGAGCCCTTCATTTGTGGGTTGAAGCTGCTCTCGTTTTGAATCAGTGCCATGAGAAAGATCGGGTCAAACCTGTTTTTTTCGGCTTCTCTCAAGATCGAAGCTGCAATCTCAGTGGCAGAGTTTTTATGGTTTTTTGGAAGCAAATTGCGAACGCTATTGGTGATGAAAACATTGATGTTGTCGGTTTTTTCAGTTTTGCGAACGGTAGAGCGCTGATATTGACGGCCCAACAGTTCTTTCGCATGAGTAATGCGATTGTGAACCTGCTTGTTAGTTGCTGCATCCACAGTCGATGCTTGTGTCGTGATCAGCAAGGCAGAAAATGCGAACAATGAAACGAATGGACTGATTTTAGAAGGAGAATTCTTTAATTTCATCTTACCCAATTACACTTCAAGGGTTGGGCCAAAAGCAGGCCGCCTAAGTGCTGGGATTCCTGTGGATCAACGAATTTAGTAGTGTCTAAGATCTATACAGGTGTTTATTTCGGTGGAAGGTTTACATCCGCATTCGTTGATCTCTGAAGGTAAAATCGTTCACTGCAATTTTGAGGATAGATTATTGATTTCTTTGAATATTTTACTCACCGGTAGTGGAGAGCGTATATTCTCTAGCGCGAGATAAAGAGATACCAGATAGATTCCCAGGAACAGGAAGTTGTGAGAAATCTTCACTTTGTTCGTAATGAGAAAGCGGGCAATTTTGGGGAACGATGTATTGAAATGATTCATACTGAAGATCATTCCCTCCTCCAAAGAGTTTCCAAAGTGACTCTTCAAAAGTGATTTCAGTTCGTTGCGTGTTTCTGGTGACCAATAGGGTTTTAATAAACCTGTCTGCATGAGACCAAGTTCCAACAATGAATCATCTTGAAGATAAAAGCCTTGATACATTTGAATCAATCCATTTCGAAACTCATGATCGAAGGTTGCCCAAAGGGAACTAGGATGAAAGATTAGTTTTGAATCTGAGGATTCAAATTGATGAATTCTTAGATCGAGAGCGACTCCATGAGGAGAAAATAATTGTGCAAAATAGAGCTTCAAAATTTCTTCACCGAGTTTTGGTGAAGGAATTGCTGTTTTCATGGTTGGAAAGTTTTGACCGGAAATTTTAATTCCGAAATTGGAAAGGAAATCTGATTGTTTTTGACAGAATTCTTCAAACCCTTCTTTGCGAATGAGTCTTCCCGTCATTTTCGGTATTTCTTTTCCGAGATCAGACCAGTCCAATAGTTCAAACATCAACGCTGGAACGTGTTTGACGAGTTCTTTCAATATATCGGGCAAAAATTTAACAAACAGCATATCTTGGTACATGATATAATTAAATCGGGAGAAATATGAGCAAAATTCTGGTCAGTGGAGCAAGTGGATTCATTGGTAAAGCAGTGGTGCGAATGTTGCTGGATGAAACCGACCATGAGGTGGTTGCGCTTTCTCGATACGAGAGAACATCTGATCATCCCCGCTTGACTTGGAAGCGCTGTGATCTGTTTTCATTGAAAGATTTGAGTGAGGCGATGGTCGGTGTCGATTACGCATTTTACCTCGTTCATTCCATGCTGCCTTCGGCCAGCCTTTCTCAAGGAACCTTTTATGATTTTGATCTTTTGCTTGCCGATAATTTCAGAAGAGCAGCCGAGATGTTTAAGGTCAGGCACATCATTTATCTCGGCGGAATGATCCCTGAATCAGATCATCTTTCATGGCACTTGAAGAGCCGATTAGAAGTAGAGCAGACATTGCGCGCCTCATCGATTCCGGTGACGGCACTCAGAGCGGGGTTGATCATCGGACCTGAAGGATCGTCGTTTACCATTTTAGAGCGTTTAACACGTCGATTACCAATGCTGATTTGTCCCGCATGGACATCAACACTTTCACAGCCGATTGCACTACAGGATGTATTGAAGGTATTTGGACGCTTGCTCAAAACACCATCTTTGTGGGGAGGAGTGTATGACATTGGTGGTAAGGAAGTGGTCACTTATCAGGGATTGATTCAAAAAACCGCTCGCTTGTTTGGAAAGAAAAAACCCGTTTATAATCTGAACCTCATTCCACTAGCCTTATCTCGCCTTTGGGTTTCGTTGATTACCGGAGTCAGTAAGGATTTGGTTTATCCCTTGGTGTTGAGCCTTAAGCACCCGATGTTAGTCAGTAAAAAAAATGAATGGCCTTATTCAGAAGATTTGAACACCAATCTTGATCGCGCTCTTTCATTGTCTCAAAAAAAGACAGATCACAAATCCTTCACAGGATATTTATCGAAGCAAAAAAGTGTTCGTTCCATTCAAAGAATCGTACTTCCCAAAGGGAAAAATGCCGAGTGGGTTGCACAAGAGTACTTCCGGTGGCTTCCCCAATTTTTTTCAAAACTCATCCGGATTAAAATCATTGGTGAACGATGCCGTTTCTATTTGATCCATCCGTCAATTTGCTTTCTTGAACTCGAAAGAAGTACAGAAAGAAGCACACCTGACAGACAGCTTCTATACATTGTCGGGGGAATTCTTGTGAAAGTTCATTCTCGTGGCCGACTTGAATTTCGCGAGGTCTTGAACCGAAATTACGTCCTTGCCGCTATTCATGAGTTTACACCCGCATTACCTTGGTTCGTTTATCGTTATACCCAAGCTATCATCCACTTGTTCGTGATGAATGCATTTGGAAGACATTTGAGGAATTACCGGCAAAAATGAAACAACTGACATTGATTCTCGGAAACCAATTGTTTCCGGAGTGGACTTTAAATTCAAATTGGAAACTCGGTAAGCACGATGAGGTTCTGATGATCGAAGACCAGAAGGTTGCGTCGATACATCGGTATCACCGCTTGCGCCTGTTGCACACTTTTGTTTGCATGCGCGAATTTCGGGATCACCTTGCAGAGTCCGGAGTGAGTGTTTCGTATTTTGAACTTCCGGAATCCGGAGCTGTTTCATTTCAGAATCGAATCCTGAAG
>CAZZLF010000131.1:0-6127 GCA_964654965.1 uncultured Bdellovibrio sp. | reverse complement strand
AAAGAGATCAAGATTTTTGGGGACCACAACAAGCAGAATCTCATGGCGGCGATTTGCGCTGCAAGAGTGATGGGCGTCAGTCAGTCGGCAATTCAGGCCTGTATTGCCAATTTCAAGGGACTTCCTCACCGTTTAGAGTTCGTTCGCAAAAAAGACGGTGTGTTTTTCTTCAACGACTCAAAAGCAACCAATATTCAGAGCGTTCAGGCATCCTTGAATGCCTTTAAGCGTTCGCCAATTATCATGATTGCTGGTGGTAAAGACAAAAACATGGATTTTGCTCCATTAGTTCCTTTTGTCAGGGGACGGGTAAAGCTTCTGATCCTGGTCGGAGAAGCGAAAGAAAAGATTAACCGCGCTTTGGGTGACTTTACCGAGACCTATTTGGTCGGAACTTTTGAAGAAGCAGTGTTGATGAGCTTCCAAAAATCCAGAAATGGTGATGTAATCTTATTATCACCGGGATGTTCCAGCCAGGACATGTTCCGAGATTTTGAAGAGAGAGGCGAATATTTCAAAAAATTGGTTAACCAACTTTAAGAAGTACTTTTCAGAACTGGTCACCGCAGCCAATCAGGCTCGAGGTGACCGGTTCCTTTTGTTCATTGTGCTGACCATGGTTCTCTTTGGATTGCTCATGGTTTACAGCTCTTCCTATATTTTTTCAGAGGAGCGGACCGGAGATGGTTTCGCTTTCATTCGTAAACAATTTATTTATGCAATGATGGGTTTCATGGCGATGTGGGTCTCAGCCCGCATTCCCCATCAAAAATGGTATGAGTGGGCTCCACGCGCAATCCTATCTGTTTTCGTGATGTTGGTAATTGTTTTGATTCCGGGATTAGGCGCACGGGTTGGTGGTGCTCAACGATGGATCAATTTCGGTTTTTTCCGGTTTCAGCCAGCGGAACTGGCCAAAATGATTGGCGTCGCTTTTGTTGCGCGCCAGTTGGTTCGTCATCAAAAAGATTTACTCGATTTTAAAAAAGGTGTGATTGCTCCGGTGATGTTTTTGTTGCCGGTCATGGCATTACTTTTGATTCAGCCTGATTTTGGTTCTACAGCACTTTTGGCTGGGACGACTTTCTTCTTGATGTTCATTGCAGGAGTTCGACCTCTTTATTTATTTGGTGGTTTATTTGGCGGTGGAATCGCTGCTGCTTTATTGATTCTGACTTCAGAATACCGCATGGCTCGAGTAATGACTTTTATCGACCCATGGCGTGACCCAGCAGGAAAAGGCTTTCAGGTCATTCAATCCATGCTCGGTCTTCACAACGGAAGCCTGTTCGGTCAGGGATTGGGAAATGGAAAAGAAAAATTATTTTTTCTTCCAGAAGCCCACAATGATTTTATTTTTGCGGTGATCGGAGAAGAATTGGGATTTGTCGGAGTTGCAGCCGTTATTGTTGCCTATGTCTTCTTCATCTATCGCGGGTTGAAGATTTCGTGGAACTCGCTGAATCTGCGTCAGGATCGTTTCGGATTTTATCTTGGTTGCGGTCTTACCCTGATTCTGGGGCTTCAGGCATTCATCAACATGGGAGTGGTTATGGGGTTGCTGCCGACTAAAGGACTGACCTTGCCCTTTATCAGTTATGGTGGCTCTGCACTGACCTTGAATTTATTTGCTGTTGGAATCCTCTACAGTATTTCCAAAGCAAATCATGCCTCTCATTACGGTAATCCTTATGTCTGATTCCAACTCCGAGAAAAAACTACTGGTTGCCGGTGGTGGAACCGGTGGACACGTTCTTGCGGGTATTGCTATTGCCGATGAGTGGAAGCAGACATTTCCAAATGCGAAAATTTTATTTGTCGGTTCCGAACAAGGCCTTGAATCAAGGCTGGTGCCGAAGCACGGATATTCGCTGGTCACTTTGAAAATCGGAGCACTCAATCAAGTATCCTTGAAAACTCGTTTTCTCACGATGATGAAGTTGCCTTTTAGTTTTTTGAAAGCACTGTGGATTTTAATTTCATTCCGTCCGGATGCGGTGATCGGGGTGGGGGGATATGCTTCTGGCCCGGTGGTGATGCTTGCCAGAGTGTTCGCGCCATTGCTCGGGATTTTGACCGCAATTCTGGAGCAAAACTCAGTTGCTGGATTTACCAATCGTTTATTGGGAAAATGGGTACACCGGGTTTTTTGTGCTTTTGAAGATGGTTCTTTGCAATTTTCTAGCAAAAAGGTTTTGATCACCGGAAATCCAATTCGCTCCCATCTTCAGAAACTTCCTCCTTCCAAAGAAGAGCCGTTTACCTTGTTTATTTTCGGTGGAAGTCAGGGGGCTTTTGGAATCAATACGATGATTCTGGACGCGCTTCCGTTTCTTAAAAAAGAGAATGTGGAGTTCATTCATCAGACTGGTGTGAATGATTATGAACGTGTCAAAGCGGCTTATGTGCGAGAGGGAATCCAGCAAGTACGAGTTGAAAAATTCATCGATGATATGGCTTCTTGTTACGAGAAAGCCAGTCTGGTAATCTGTCGTGCCGGTGCTTCTACTTTGAGTGAGCTTGCTTCTGTTGGAAGGGCGGCAATCTTCATTCCTTTGCCGACAGCAGCAGACAATCATCAGGAAGTGAACGCCAGAATTTTTGAAAAAACAGGCGCAGCAATCGTCATTCCTCAGGGTTCTCTGACTGGAGCCCAATTCGCTGATCAAATCCTTTCTTTAAAGAGGAACCCTAAACAGATCCATTCAATTGAAGAAAAAGTTCGTCCATTCTATCGCGGAGATTCTGCAAGATTAATTGTTCAAGGGCTGGTACGTGCGTAAATTCAAATTACATTTTGTCGGTATTGGTGGAATCGGAATGAGCGGAATTGCGGAAGTTTATCTGGCCCAAGGTCATGAAGTTTCGGGCTCAGATCTCAATGCCAATGAAATCACGGAAAGATTGGTCCAGTTGGGTGCAAAATTTTTTCAGAATCATTCGCGCGAAAATGTCGGCAATGCCGATGTGGTGGTGATCAGTTCTGCCGTAAAGCCAGATAATCCTGAAGTTTTGGAATCCCATGCTCGTGGAATTCCCGTGATCCCCCGTGCAGAAATGTTGGCTGAAATCATGCGCGGTAAAACTGGGATCGCAGTTGCCGGTACGCACGGCAAAACAACCACCACTTCAATGTGTGCTCAAATACTCATTAAAGCTGGAATGGACCCGACAGTCGTTGTCGGTGGAAAAGTCGAGAGCATCGGAAGTAATGCCAAAGTCGGTTTCAGCGAATTTGTGGTCGTCGAAGCAGACGAGAGCGATGGTTCTTTCCAATTATTACCAGCGATGTATACCGTGATCACCAATATTGATCTTGATCACATGGAACATTATGGAACCCGCGCGAATCTGGATGAGGCGTTCATTAAATTTGCTAAAAAAATTCCATTTTATGGCTGTAATTGGCTTTGCGGCGATGATGAAGGCGTGAAGGCGGTTCTTTCATCAATTACTAAACCCTATTTCACTTATGGCTTCGAGAAATCGAATGACCTTTATGCAACTAACCTGACAGTTCATTCCAAAGGCGTTCAGTCTTTTGAAGTTTGGAGACGAAAGAGTCGCCAGGACAAACATCGTTTTCTCGGTGTAGTGGAACTCAGGGTTCTGGGAAAACACAATGTTTTGAACGCTCTTGGTGCGATTGGAGTCGGCCTTACTCAGGGTGTGAATTTTGAATTCATCAAGGAAGCACTTCATGGATTTCGTCATGTCCGCAGGCGCTTTGACGAGCGGTTTTACGACCCATCTGCTAACTTGAGAGTTGTCGACGATTATGGGCACCATCCTACCGAGGTGAGAGCGGTTCTTTCAACAGCAAGACAGACCGGGCATTCCAGAATTGTCACAGTTTTTCAACCTCATCGTTATTCACGAACCCAGCTTTGCTGGAATGACTTCCTTCATTGTTTCCAGGACACCGATGTACTTTTGATGTTGCCGATCTATGGAGCAGGTGAGGAACCAATTGCGGGTATTAGTAGTGAGGCATTGGTTCGTGAAATTCGCTCGAAATCGGGACTGACCGTAATTGAATTGAAATCGCTGGAAGACGCTGAAGACTGGGTGAAAAAAAACAGCACCCGGGGGGATCTCATCCTCACCTTGGGTGCTGGTTCCATTACCAAACTTGCTGGAAAGCTTTCTGAATATTTTTTGCCCCTCAAGGCTTGATTAACATTTTTCGAACTTCATGAAGATGGTTGGTTTCAGCCATAACCTGTCCACGCGCAAATTCCTCGAGAGCAATGTCGTCACATTCGACTGCAATTTTTACAAGCTCTTTGTAAAGACCCAGAGTTGCTGTTTCAAACTCCAGGCTTTCTTTAAGAATTTGGTCTACTCCATGTTTGTTCGATTCTTCCACTTTGGCTGAAACCATCGGTGGATGGCCACCGTAGGAAGTGATTAATTCTCCTACTTCAACCGTGTGAGCGGTCGATTCCTGTGCCTGATCGCGGAACCACTTTTGAATCGGAATGCGATTATGGCCCATGATCATGAAAGAGTAGTGAAGATAACGGACAATGCCCGCCATCTCGGCCTGAAAGATTTTACTGAGACAATCGATGATTTTCTTGTTGTTTTTACTCATATCTTCATTCTAGCCGAATCTATTTCAAATTGCAAAAATACGTCATGGTTTTGCCGGAAAATGGATTCAAATATTATTAAATAACAAATATTTAGCTTGTCGTTGTTCTTGGTCAAGGCCCGCGATAAGATAGGGTTATGGGCTCGAAACTAAACACGATTGTGGTGAGTGATCTCCACCTGACGGATGCCGAACTGGGGCTTCCTGGAAAATCACTCTGGAAGCGTTATAAGCGGCCCAAATTCTTTATTGACCAGTCATTTAAAAGGTTTTTGAATTTCATTCAGGATGAAATCGCCAAAAAAGGTTCCGAAGAGAAACTGGAACTGGTCCTGAATGGGGATATTTTCGATTTTGACTCCGTGATGAAGATTCCATTGCATACGAGAGTGCATATCTCGTGGCTGGAACAAAAGCGGGGACTTTTTCCGGAAGAAGAAAAATCGAGATTTAAAATGCAGGTGATTCTCAACGATCATAAAATCTGGGTCAATGCGATTCGAGATTTTATCCTGAACGGACACTCGGTCATCTTTGTGATCGGAAATCATGATATCGAACTTCATTGGCCGTTGGTTCAAAAAGAAGTCTTAAGCGCACTTTCACTGACGGAAGAACAAAAAAAACTCGTTCGATTTTGTGAGTGGTTTTATGTTTCTGGTAAAGATACGGCGATCGAACATGGGAATCAGTATGATGATTATTGTGTCGCCACGAACCCCATTCATCCGCTCATTCGAAAAGGTAAACGAATTCAGGTCAGGTTGCCTTTTGGAAATATCACCAGTCGATACATGATCAATGGCATGGGACTTTTCAATCCGCATGCGGATACTTCCTTTTTGATGTCATTGGGCGAATATTTCAGGTTTTTTTATAAGTACTCAATCAGGGTTCACCCTTGGCTGCCCATTACCTGGCTGTGGAGTGCGACCATTTCTTTTTTCATCGCCTTGAGTGACGGACTTTTGCCCGCCATGCGAGATCCACTCTTCATTGAACAGCGAGTGGAGGAAATCGCTGAAAAATCAAATTCAACACCTCAAACGGTAAGGATATTAAGAGAGTTGCATACGCATCCGGCGATTTTTAATCCAGTAAAAATCGCTCGAGAGCTCTGGTTGGATCGTCTTCTCGTGCTTGGATTTATTTTGTTTTTGAGTTTTCAGATTTACATGTTTATCAATCTCAGCATTCCCATTTCTCAAGGCTGGTTTTGGGGAGCATTTCTGCTGATGACTCCATTATTGTTTTTTTATTCTCGTGACATCAAAAGCGAGGTCGTTGCCTCGACTGAAGAGGCGCTGAGACAGGCTCCACTAATTGCGCAGATCACACACACCAAAAGAGTTATTTTTGGACATACCCATCGCGAGATGCACACCTTTGTTGACACGACCGAAGTGGTCAATACAGGAACTTGGTCACCTGCCTTCAAGGATCCGGAATGTCATGAACCATTTTCAAAACGTTGTTTTGCCTGGGTCAGAGAAGATCAACCGGATCAGCCTAGAACCGTCAACTTGTATT
>CAZZLF010000130.1:0-6198 GCA_964654965.1 uncultured Bdellovibrio sp. | reverse complement strand
CAAACGGGTATCATATTCGCTTCCCCAACCATACCCAAACATTCCGCTATAATCTGACTTAGAATTATAGACGCGTTCAATTTTCGGCTCCATCCCACCCGGGTAGGAAATATCTCTGAATGAAACATAGAAATTTCCATTTCTCAAACTGACATCAGCTCGAGCATGAGCGCAAGTCACCATCAGAAGAAACATCAGATTCAGAGATGATAAAAAAAGATATTTTTGAAATTTTTTATTTTTCATATTGATTTCCATTATACGTCGATTCTTGTGATTTTTTGTATGACAAAAAAAGCGATGATTTCAAGTACCACCACAGCAGTCAAAATAACCCAACCCAACAAGGAACTGAACATCGGCCTCATCAAATCCGGATCGGTGTAGGAAAGTATGACTCCTAAAAATGGCGGTACACACATCAAAATGATTCCTTGATTGAATGCCTGAGCAGTCAATGCCTTGATTTTTCCTTCTACTTTCACGCGTTCCCGAATGAGGGTCGATATCGTGTCAAATGTTTCCGCCATGTTACCACCGGTTTCCTTCAGGATATTCACCGAGGTTACAAACATTTCCACTTCATCAGCGACAATTCGTTTTGAAAGATTCACAAACGCTTCTTCCAATGAGACACCAAGTTTGTTCTGACTCATGATCAAATTGAATTCAGACTTAATCGGTTCGGGCATTTCTTGGGCGACAAGGCCCATTGCTTGGAGTACCGATAATCCCGAACGCATACCACTCGACATGAGTGCCATTCCATCCACCATTTGCATGACAAACTTGTCACATCGTTTGCGATACATCATGTCGACAATCGGTTTTGGAAGAAACCAACCAAGAATAGTGGTAAGTAACATGAAAAAAAATGCGGGCGCAAAGTTTGGAACCAGCAATAAAAAAACCACCAAACCCAAACCAACACTGAGTGCCACTTGAACCATGAGAATTTTCTCAGGGGGCACATCCATCATCATGAGTTGAAGCTTTTCAGAAATATAGTCGCGAGTTCCGATGGATTGAAATCGAATCCAATCCAAAATCTTATCTGCAAATTGATAAGCCACCAGGAAAGCCGCTACAAAAACCACTATTCCAAGAAGCAGATGGGGAACTTCCACGTGCATGCCTAGATTATAGAGAATTTCTTATTTTTTACCTATTTGTTATTTATTTGACAGCAAACAGTCCGCGGGAAATTTTCATCCCTTTGGCTTCCATTTCCTCAACGAACTTCGGTATGAATCCAGTCGGAACAAATCTGCCAATTATCTTACGGTTCTTATCCAGACCTTCCTGCTTGAACACGAATATATCCTGTAGCGTAACGATGTCGCCTTGCATTCCAATGACTTCAGAAATATGCGTAACTTTTCTGCTACCATCGCTGAGCCTTGATTGTTGAATAATCACATTGACCGCGCTTGAAATCGTTTCACGAATGGCCTTCAAAGGTAATCCCATTCCAGACATCATCACTAATGTTTCAAGCCTTCCGAGAGACTCTCGCGGATTATTGGCATGAACGGTCGTCAGGGATCCGGAGTGACCGGTATTCATCGCTTGCAACATGTCCAGCGCTTCTCCGCCACGACACTCACCCACAACGATTCGATCAGGTCTCATTCTCAAACAACATTTGATGAGATCTCGAATGGAAACTTCACCTTCACCTTCAATGTTTTTTGGACGAGTTTCCAACCGCACAACATGATCTTGTCCCAATTGAAGTTCGGCAGCATCTTCAACCGTAATAATCCTCTCGCTGGCAGGAATAAAATTCGAAAGTACATTCAATAAAGTCGTTTTACCGGATCCGGTACCACCGGAAACAACTACGTTTAACTTTGCCTCGACACATGCGCGAAGAAAATCTGCAATTTCGTCGGTCATGGATCCAAATTTGACCAGGTCAGCAGCCATGATCCTCTTCTTTGGAAATTTTCGAATGGTGATCGTTGGTCCTCTTAAAGCAAGCGGTGGAATAATCACGTGAACACGGGATCCATCATGCAATCGTGCATCAACATAAGGAGTTTTTTCATCCACACGACGACCGAGCGGGGTCACGATTCTTTCAATCACATTCATCATCTGTTGTTCGCTGGAAAAAGTAACTTTAGAAAGTCCGGGTCTACCGCTTTGTTCTACATAAATTTGGTCGCGAGCATTCACCATAATCTCAGAGACCGTATCATCAGCAAGAAGATCCTCGAGGGGCCCCAGACCGAGGGCTTCATCCAACACTTCTTTTACCAGCTGAGTTCGCAACTCACGAGTCGGACATAAATTTGAAATATCTTCTTTATTCAATACATCTAGAATTGCCTTTTGAGTTTTATCCCTTAAAACCTCGCGTTGTTTTGGATCATTGGTATCACCGGTTTTTTTCATGTCAACGATATCAATCAATGCCTTATGAACCCGTAATTTCATCGAAGTCCATGGATCAATCACGGCTGACCTTGAACGTCCCATGGGGCCACTACTTTCAACTGCTGCCACCGTTGTTACAGAGGCGCCGCCTTGGATGACTTGTAATTTTTGGGAAGTTCCAGTCGGTTTATTCAGCTTGGCAAGCTGGTCCAAAACTTTTCCCTGCTCGATCTTCCTGACGAGATCAAAATAAGATCGAGAAAGCACAGATGATGGAGAGAAAAGGGTAAACGGCTGACTTTTTGCAAGCGCGCCATCACAAGTGATCAAGTCTTCTGGTAAAACAGCGTAAGGTGCTTTTCCGAGATTCTTTTGGATGATTTGAGGATTAACTGCATTCGACTGCGAATATCGATTCACAACAATTTGTATCATTTCCTGAGGAAACATGAGTTCTTGAATTTTCGAGATCACGCGTCGGGTCTGATTCAAAACGATGATATCCGGAGACGTGACCACAAAGATCAAAGTCGCTTGTTCCAGTGCTTTTAATGCCTGAGGGTCAGTACCGTTTCCACAATCAATTACCACCCAAGGAAAAATCTGCACTACCGACTTGAGAAACTTTCCCAAACCATCGAGATCAATATCTCTTGCAATTGCAGCCTCTCGAGGTGCACCGATAAAACTATATCCCTGTGGTGCATTGACCATGAAAGGGGAAAGAGACTTTGGATCCCATTGAGGAACTTGTGTTTTGGTCAGTTCAACAATGTTTTTTTGAGGATTCAAACCAAGAATAATATTTTGGTCACCCAAAGATTGAAAATCAAGATCCAGAATCAGGGATCGTTGCTTGAAATTCATTTGGTAGGCAAGAGCTAGATTGGCTGCAAAAACACTTTTGCCTACGCCACCCTTTCCACCAACAACTGCAATGATATGTCCCATACTTCTACCCTATTTCCTTAATTAGACTTCATTCTAAAGTTTTTCTTCAGATCCTCGGTACCTTCAGATGCGCTATCGATAATCTGCGGGCTGATGAATACCACAAATTGTCCGCGCTTCTTGGTCATCGATTTCGATCGCTGAAGAGTGAACAATGGTTTTGTAGGACCTTGAAAACTACCGCTGTTTGGATCGTCACGGTTGAATGTTGTGTTTAAATCACTGTTATTGATTCCAGCAACAGCACCGACTTCTCCCGATTTAAGATAAAGTCTAGATGTGACTTCATGATTGGAAGTGATTGGCGTTCCCGTTACCCCTTTACCGAGAACATTGCTTTGCTGTAGTACAATACTGAGATCAACATCCTGTCCCTGAAGAATCGTTGGAGTTACTTCAATATGGGTTCCGACATTGACGGCTGTTCCATTTGCAACTGTTCCATTTTGTCCGATGGCCTGAGTTGGAATCATCTGCATGTCTCGCAAACTCGATCTCTCACCACTCTTTACCACCATGGTCGCTGACTTAAGGATTCTTCCATATGCAGAACTTGCCGGAGTCGAACCCAATGCAGGAAAGAGAGAAGAAAGAGTTCCAGCAAAAGTAAATCCTCCAGAATCACTGGTGCCAGCTGCTCCTGAGCTCGAAGAACCGATCGAAATCGACGGGTCAACCGTAAAACCAGGCTGCCATTTGAAACCAAATGATTTCAGGAAGTCCTTACTCAGTTCGACAAAATAAACGGAAAGCCTCAACAGTTTACTTTCGCGCTTGGGTTGTGGAGCCGCAACCTGAAGATCGCTTTGTATCAATTCTAACGGTTTTTCCTTTTTTTCAATATTATTAGCGTCTTTATTGATAGGATCACTGACTCTGACCGTTGGCAAATACCACTCCGCACGTCTGATCACTCTTTGCCTGACTCCATCACTGTCTACTGTGCCTTCAAGAATAATCTTTCCATTGATTACCGTTGTCGTGACAGTTGGAGCAAAACCTTGGACATCGGTTTCAATTTTTTTAGAAAGAGCATTCAAGGTAACCGGCGACATGATTACCCGGTTGGAAACGGAATCAGCATAAATTTTATCTGTAATCACGTTTACGAGGGAGCCATAATCATTGGGGGTCAGCACTTCTCCGTCAATGACCACTTTTTGCCCTTCAATCTTAAAGTTAATGCCTTCAATTTCATGAAGATTACGTTTCAGATCATCCATCATTCTGATCAAATCCTGTTTAGCAACGACGACGTTATAAATGATTTTCACTTCGCCACTGACGTCACGGATCACGATATTGGCATTACCCTCAGCGATTCCCCTCAAAACAAACTGCTTTTTTTCACCGACTGTAAACACTGACAATTTAACGATGTTGGTATTGGATTCAAGAATCGAACCTTGACGATCACCGATCTTGATTGAAGGATCCAAATCAAAAATGCGGTCTAATCCCATGCCAAGCCAAACATTGACTTGATCAGCCTCTTTTTCGGAGCGATCAAAAGTGTGCCTAGATACACGGTACTCCATGTTTTTTTTTGTATATCTCTTGGGTTGTGATGACTTTGGTTTTACCGCTGGTTCTGGTTGCTCGGTCTGAACGGAATCTTCCTGAGCTGTTTCCTGTGCTGCAGCTTTCTCAAGACCAATCAATAATGGTAACAAGAGAAATATTACTGAATAAATTTTTGACTTATTCATCACCTTGCTCCCGATGGCTGTGGTTGACCTTGATTTTGCGCCGGGGTTCTGGACTCAGATGAAACCGAAATTGCGTCTTGTGCTCGAACTCCCGAATAGTTCAGTCGATCCGTATCATCATTATTTCTCAAAGTAAGAATGATCTTATTGGAAGAACTTGTCGTGATTGCTGCAATCATTTGTGCCTGAGCAGGGTCAACTTCGATAGTGAGCGAAGAGAATCCATCATACTCAGTCAATGATTTTACCCTTCCCTTTCCTCCATTGCCTTCTGGATCAAATTTTCTCGCAACATTGTTGGTGATATGTTTTCCGACTGCCAGAACAACCACATCTTGCATGATTGTTTTTGCTACTTTATTTTCGCGCCCGCTTGATCCACTTCCCATGTCAATGACGGCAATGATGTCAACTCGATCTCCAGGTTTGATCAATTTTCCGACGGATTCTATATCGCTTGCTGGAATGGAAATGGCTCTTCTTCCCGGTGCAACTTGAGGCGCCAGTCCTGTTCTCATACCCGGTTCTACAATTTTATTGAGTGTGATTTGTTCACCTTTTTGAATCGGAACAATAGCCACATTTCCGATCAGGCGTTTTACCTCCATAGCATACTCTTTGGAGTCTTCACCGATGACTGTGTTGAATGAAATTGCTGTCGGCTCAACAAACCTTTTGGGAACGACTTTCAATTCAATCATGCTATCAAGAATGGTATCCATTTCCTTGATGCTGCTTTTTGCGACAAGAACGGTTTGTTCTTCACCAAATTTTTTCTTGGCTTCTTCCTCAATACTGCTGACCGAGCCCATGACGAACCAAACTGCGACAAATGCCATTGCCAACGATAATTGCATCGCTTTACTGTTCATTTGATCCCCTCATATTGACAAACATCGATAGAAAATGGCCATCTTTTGTTTGATCCATTTGGTATATCGTTTAATTGGGTACAGATTGCTGAAGTATTTCTGACTCGCACTTCTGTTCTAAATTTAACTTCACCGCGCTCATCACTGCCCTTCATGGTCGAACCCACGCGTCCGATTTTCTGAATTTGCGGATCGGGAGTAATTTCATTGCCGCCACCTTGAACTACCGACTTTGGATCAGCAACTCCTAAAATCATTCGATCCTGATTGGCAGTTTTGAACAT
>CAZZLF010000129.1:0-6229 GCA_964654965.1 uncultured Bdellovibrio sp. | reverse complement strand
ACTATTTTTGAATCATGCAGCAGGATTTTGACGCTACTTTAAGCGAGTTTTTAGCCAAAACCAGAATCTATATAGAACAGCAAAACGGGTCTTTGGCTGAGTACGAACAAGCGTTGGTTTCTGCTCGCGATGCCTTCGAACTTCAACATCAATTTGTTGAAGAAATGTTGAAGGGATTGGAGGTTCTTCAGGAATCGCCGCTTCCGCCTTCAGTAGAGTCATCCAAGTCAAAAGAAGAAGCACCTCGAACCCAGAAACTCGAGATTGCGCCTAAATGGGAATCCATTGATCCAAAGAAGATTTTGATCGTCGATGGTACTGAAATCAATCGAGTCCTGATGGGCCATCTCTTTAAGCGGTTACCTGTCACTCTTGAATTTGCGGGAACAGGTGAACAAGCCTTGGGAAAAGTGGGTGCACATCAATTTGATCTGGTTTTGATGGATTTGCAGATGAAGGGAATGAGCGGAATCGAAGTGATTAAATTGATCCGTCAGGCTCAACCGGAAAGATCCCAAAAGACAAAAATTATTGCGATCACTCCATCAAAGATCGATCCAGAAGAACAAGGCATGGTCATGGAAGCGGGGGCGAATGGGTACTTCAGCAAGGAAATGCCCCGTGATGTATTTCGTGAATCGGTACTGAATTTTTTAATTAGTGCATCAAGCCCAGGCGCTTGAGTTTTTCCAAAAGCGTGACTTTTTCCATTCGACCGGCACGAGCCACTTTGTCCAGATCATGATTGAAGGACTTCAAAAGCTCGCTCAGGTAAACTTTTTCAAATTCAGAGCGTGTTGCCTGGAAGTTGATTTTGTCGTGACCGAAATCAGGTAGATCCTTCAGGTCAATCCGTTCTCTTTCTGCAGCCACTGCGGCCATTCGAAGTACGTTTCGAAGTTCACGAAGATTTCCGGGCCAATCGTAATCCCTTAGTTTTCTCCAAGCTTGTTCTGAGAAACCATGAATGTACTCTTTATGAAGTTCATGAGTAATTTCTTGAAGAATACCCATGGTAATGTCTTCAAACTCTTCAGTTCTTTCAGAAAGATTCGGCATTTGAATGCGATTTTTGCTCAATCGAAGCAAGAGTTCGTCATTGAACATTCCAGCACGGGCGCGAGAATCAATTTGAGGAACGGATGTCGTAATGATTCGAACATTAACAATGGTGGGAACATTTCCAACACTGATGGCTCGAGTTTTCAGAAAATTCAAAAGTACCAATTGTTCCGACATTGGATAATTTGCAATGTCATCAATGAACAGGGTTCCGCCATTTTTGCATTCACGAATTTGTTCGGCCAAAGTGCGCTCACGATTGGCGACAGTGAATGGAAGTGCTGCGCGTGGACTGTTTTGGTGAATCCATTTTGCAAGTGCACCTTTACCGGTACCGGTACCGCCAATGACGAGTACAGGCTCGTCATCTGCTTGTGCTGCAGAGAGTGCAATTTTTCGTTGGGAGGCGGGAATAAAATAAACCATGCTCATAGTAATCATGAAGATTGTAACCGAAAAGAATCGTTCATGACAAAAAAACTCTTAATTTTTTGAGTTTTTTATGCGCCAAAAATATGACGCCCTCGCATAAATCATGGAAAAAATCGAAAAGGGGGAATAAAATTTTCTTAGTAACCATTAAGGAGAAATTTCATGAATAAGAAGATGATCTGTTTTTTTGCGTTCACGATCCTCGTTGCTAGCAGTGCATTTGCGAAAGGTGGGAATGAAGACCAATTCATCATTTCCAATGGTCAGGGAATTTCTTCACCAAGCTATTGGAACGGGATGGAAGGCCAAAACCCAGCGGGTATTGTTTTGAATCATTCCAATAAAGCTCAATTGGGATATGGCAGTTTTTCTGGTACTAAGCAGCCCTATGGTTCAGGTGGGTTGATTCTGGGTAACGGTGTGCTGGCAGCCGGAGTCGAGTATTTGAATAAATCCACACCGACGAGCACTAAAGGACAAATCGGTTGGGCATTGGGAGGACGAATTGAAGCGATTCATACCAGTTTCGGTGTTTCTTCTCGGATGTCTTTGGTTTCAGGAAGTACTGGTACTTATGATGTCGGATTGATGACCGATCTTGGCTCATCCATTCGTTTTGGTTTCATGATCCCCAATTTTACAGACAAAATTGAAACTCTTGGTGCGGGGTTAACCTTCCGGATGAGTTCCATTGCAGATTTCGTTGTTGACGCGGATTATTACACTGGTGTTTCCGGTGGGATGGTCAAACCTGGACTTACATTTCACTCCCAATACCTTCATGCCAGCGTGGCCTATGGTCTGAACTATAGTGGAAAGTCAGTGACCCTTCTTGCAGATAAAATCACTGCAGGATTGGGTGTTAAAATCGCGAACTCTCTCCTGCTTTCTTACGAATATCGCGGAGTAGTGGATCATCGCCTCGGTTTGACTTTGCGGTTCAACTAACCTAAAGTTCTGCGATATGAAAACAATTACTGAATTTTCTGGATTCACACTCAAAGATGCTCTTTCCAAAAAAACCGCTTTGATCGCTGAAGGCAAATCGGAAGATGAAGCTCAGCTAGCCATCAATGAACAACTGAAGTTACTCGACGAAACCAAGGTGTCTTTCTTTAAAAACGCTGTGGATATGTCCAAGTCACGTTTGGATCAAGTCAAGAGAGTGGTGGTAGCGGTAAAATCTTCTGATACTGAAAAAGTTCCAGAAGTGTTTTCTGAGCGAGAAGGAAATTTTTATCTGATCGAATACTTCCAAAACTCTGATTCTGCTGCTCGTGGTGGTCGCAAGGACAGTCGTGATTTTAAAGGCGGAGATCGCGGTCGTAATGATCGGGGTCGAGGTCGAGGTGGAGAACGAGGCCGAAGTGAAAAAGGTCAGAGCGGTGAGCGCAGTTTCGGTGGTGATCGTGGTTTTACTGGTGACCGCGGTAATGCTGAAAAACGCACTGAACGTGCTCCATTTACAACAGAACGCAAACCTCGCCCTCCTCGTGGGCCGAAGCCTGTACAAACTGGAGAAAGAAAACCTCGTCCAGCACACGCGCCTCGAGGCAATCAAGGACCAAAAGGTGCTGCTGAATTGCGTTTGGTGTTGAAAGGTCAAGGACCTTCGACGTTACAAGGTTCTGGAGTCGCAACACCTGCATCTGAGACTTCTAGTTCTGAAGCGCCACAGGCGTAATATCGAGAGCGTTCAAATCAGGAAGCTTTTCTAAAACTTCTTCAACACTTTTGGTCTCAAGTTTGATTTGAAAAATCGAATGAGGGACCACTTGTGTTGTTTCTTTTTTCAGCAATTCCACCTGAATGGAGGCGGCTTCATGGGCATCTCCGTTATTTTTGGTGATCACCATCGTGTGAGAAGATTCGCTGAAGATCGGACTTTTGGAAAACTGATACCCGTTTTTTTCCATCATTTTTTTTGCGATAGATTCTTCCTTTGCGGTGAGGTTATCGATCACATGAAGCTTGGTGCTCGTATTCGCCATGGAGGATGAAGTCATAGTGGTGAGTCCAACCAGGATCAGAAAACTGTGGAAAAATAACTGATTCATAATATTGATTTAAGCGAGAGTTGTGCCAGCGTCTTTCAGCATTTAAATCGAGAAGAGCTCTCTTTTGTTCTTAGGTCATGGGCAAGTGCCTAAAAGATCGACACTCTAAAAAAGAATCAATGAGATTCATTGAATTCGGATCAGGTGGAATCCTTTGAGGTAACGCTCCTGAAGGTCTCGAGTCGAAGTGGCAAAACTTTCAGGAAGATCGACTCTATTAAGTACCTGAAGAGAGATGCCCGTTTTTTCTGCTGCTTGGTGAATGTCGCGCAGGAATGAGGATTCAGGATAGTTTTCAGAATTGATGGAGGTGACCAAAACGCCTTGTGCTTTCAGCAGTGGAAGAATCAATTCATGGAGACGCTGAGAGTCCCGATTGGTGGAAAAAACGCCACTTTTTGATCTTGAGAATGAAGGTGGGTCACAGAGAATGGTATCGAACTGTTCACCACGTTTGATCAGTTTGGGTAACCACTCAAAAACATCACCATAGATGAATTTGCCTTGCTCCGGGTTCAGGTTCGCGTTTTTCCAATTGGATTCAGCCCATTCAATGGTGCTTTTCGAAAGGTCGAGTGTGGTGACCTGTTCAGCACCGCCAATGCCAGCAGCAACAGAAAGACTTCCCGTATATGAAAAAAGATTCAGTACCTTTTTTCCCTTCTGACTTTCCTTGAGCCAAACGCGCAAAGGAGCATGGTCGAGAAAAAGTCCGGGATGCTTGCCTTTATTTAGTTCGATGAGAAAAGGAATTCCATTTTCCATGACGGAAATTTTAGCAGTGGGAGGAGTACCCCAAAGGGTGATCACTTCTTTTTCGCTCGCCACTTTCGAGCGATCCATCAGAACGACACTTTCGATTTTTTTCCCCCAAGGGGTAAGATTTTTTAAGAATTCGACAGCATCCGAGAGAGTGTTTCCTTTTAATGTTCCCCATTGAGTAATCCATGCGTGTTCTTGAAATAGATCAATCGCAATGGTGTGAGGGTCATAAAAAATTCTCAGGGCTTCAGTGTTAGAAAGTAACCCCAATTCTTTTCTCCATTCGTAAGAAACTCGCAATGAATTTTTGAAGTTCATGAAAAGAGCTTCTCCTTGATGGTTTTCAAGTCAGTTGCCAGAGGAGCTTGAAATGTTCCGATGGGAAGTTTGAGCTCTGAAGCATGAAGGCAAAAACGGGGGAAATTGATGATTTCATCACCTTTCATTAAAGTCAGTTTACCATTGTATTTTTCATCACCGAGAAGAGGAAAGCCTCCTTCCGAGGCATGAAAGCGGATTTGATGAAAACGACCTGTTAAAGGAGTTGCCTTTCCAAAGCAGGCAAATTCATTTTTCTGAATCACTTCAAATAAGGTTTGTGCGGGTTTGTCTTCGACTGGTTTTCGAATCTGAATCGCCGGTTGCCGAGGAGGAGGGGACGCCATGAAATGATAGGTTTTTTTCACTTCATGATTTTGAAACCAAATGTTTCCCTCTCGTTGTGCTTTTGGGTTTTTTGCAAAGACAATGACTCCGCTGGTAAATCGATCCAATCGGTGGATCACCCAAGCCTCACTTTGATGTTCGTTCTTAATCCATTCAGTTAGTACAAGATCGTCCCGAGATGGATCTCGCGCAGGAATGGAAAACCATCCGGCTGGTTTGTCCAGTACGATAAAATCATTATTTTCAAAAATCACACTGGGAAATGTCACTAGAAATAGTGTTACTCCCATTGCTTCGATTGGTCAAATCGGGTTACGATCAATGGCATGATTTTACTCGCAGTATCGACTTCTGTTGCGGTTTTGATGGTTCTTTTAGGTATGCTTCTGATCCACGGAGTCGCGGGGAATCATTTGAACCTAGATCGACTAAAAGTGTTCATTGCGATTGCGTCGGGATTTATCCTGTCAGCGTTATTTTTTGATTTGTTGCCAGAGTCGATTGAAAATTTTCCAGAGGGGCCATCCACTTATTTCAAGTGGAGTCTTGTCGGTATTATGCTTGTGGCCATATTTGAACGTTACCTTCTTCCCAAACTGGATTTTGTGAACCGTTTTTTTAATCCGGAAGATTCGGCACTGAAAATTGTGGATACCCATGATGAATCGGTTCATGGAGAGCACGATGCCCATGATCACCATGAACACCTCGACGAAGCGGAGCATTGCTCTCATTCACATGAGCATGCCCATTTGCACATGCATACGCATCCAGAGGTTCTGGGAGTAGGGCAAGTGTGTTCAGCGATTGGTTGTTTCATGATTTGTTCTTTTTTTGATGGCATCACCCTGTCCTCTGTACAGGCAGTGGATCACAAGCTGGGGGTGGTTTTGGTATTAGGCGTAGTCCTTCATCTTTTACCGGAAGGGGTTCTTTCCGGGGTGATGGCCCTGAGTGGTGGAGCAAGCTTCAAATCCGCAAGAAAAGTTCTCCTCTTCATCGGAGGATCATTTGTGTTGGGATCGATCATCCCATTCGCCATCAGTGGATTTGAATCCATATTCATTTCCATGACCTCGGGAATTCTTCTTTTTGTTTCGTTAGTTCAACTGCTCCCTACGGCACTTCGGTTGAAGTATGCGCCTCTTTGGATTTTATGCGGTGGGGGATTGTTCTACTTATCTCATGCAATGCTTGGATTCATCGGAGTTCAACTCTAATGAATGGGAAGTTTGAACGTGCTCTGGTTT
>CAZZLF010000128.1:0-6243 GCA_964654965.1 uncultured Bdellovibrio sp. | reverse complement strand
AGCTGAACTTGCGCTTTCCAATCAGCGGGGTGTGTCCCACCCAAGCAAATGCGCAAAATTCCGGATTCTACCGCAGATCGAATCAGTGATTCAGAATTTGGCAACAACTCTTGCTGGTGATGCGCATGAAAGTCAATGTAAGTGATCACCGAATCAACTCAAGAAACTCTTTTCGAGTGGTTGGATCTGTGTAGAACTCTCCACGCATTGCTGAAGTAATTGTTTTACTATTTTGTTTTTCCACTCCTCGCATCATCATGCAAAAGTGGGCGGCCTCGATGACCACTGCTACACCCAGTGGATTCAAGACTTCCATAATCGCATCGGCAACTTGTGAGGTGAGACGCTCTTGCACTTGAAGACGACGGGCAAAAACGTCGACAATACGGGGAATCTTAGAAAGACCAATAATCTTTTTATTAGGAGTGTATGCAACATGAGCTTTTCCGAACACGGGCAACATGTGGTGTTCGCACATGGAGTAAAGCTCAATATCCTTCACGATCACCATCTCACTGGATTCAGCATCAAAAATGCCCTTACCCACCACCTCTTTCACCGTAGTGTGATAACCGCTGGTCAAAAACTGCACTGACTTCGCAAAACGTTTTGGAGTGTCCAAAAGGCCTTCACGGGAAGGATCCTCTCCCAGAACGGAAATAATGTCCTTAAATCTGGGTTGAATTGCTTCAAAAGCTTTTGTTGCGGGTGAAATGACCGTTTTTTTCTTCATGGCACTGGTTTATCACAAACGGAAGCGTTTGAAATGGAAAAGGACCGACGTTTCCGCCGGTCCCCTTCTCGAGATTAACTCTCTTAATCACTAAGGATTAGTGAGCTGCTGTCTCTTTAGTAGCTTTTGGAGCTTTAGTTTTCTTAGCTTTTTTTACTTTCTTTGGAGCTTCTGCTGCTGGAGCTGCCGCTGCTGGAGCTTCTGCTGCTGGAGCTGCCGCTGCTGGAGCTGCTGCGTGAGTGTCAGTGTGAGCTGCTGCTGGAGCTGCGTGATCTTCAGCGTTTGCGAAAGATACGAAGCCAAGTACTGCGATCATAGCGATGATAGTTTTCATTTGATTCTCCTTGGGTTGAAAATCAACCCGTTTTTGTTGATTGATGGATCAAGATTTTCAAAACTATCGTATATACGCAAGAAATTTTTAAATAACTTTTACTAAAACGGCAACACCTTGGCCACCACTCACACAGAGTGTTGCAATTCCCAATGCGCCTGTTTTATTTTTCAACACATGAGAAAGAGTTACCAAGATTCTGGCACCCGTGGCGCCAATTGGGTGACCCAATGCGATTGCTCCCCCACGCTGATTAATCCTCTCCACCGGCACGTTCAATTCACGATTACAAGCTAAAACCTGAGCTGCAAATGCCTCGTTCATTTCAAAAGCTTCGATGTCATTCACGGTGAGATGATGTCTTTTCAATAAATTTTGAGTCGCGGCCACCGGACCAAGACCCATTTTTCGAGGATCCAAAGCAACCGTTTCAAAATCAATCAACTCGAGTTCACTGGTGCCCCATCGTTCGTTGGTAACATGGACAAAAGCTGCACCATCGGTGATCCCACTAGCATTGCCCGCAGTGATTGTTCCATCCTTACTAAATACCGCAGGCAGCTTTGCAAGACTTTCCATCGTGGTCTGAGCACGCCGATGTTCGTCGTCTCGAAGTCCCGGATTTTTTCCATCTCCAGCGATCTCAAATGTTTCTTCATCAAAAGATCCACTTTTCCAGGCTTTTTCTGCCTTCAGTTGGGAATGAAAGGCGAACTCATCTTGTTCTTTTCTGGTGATTCCAAATTCTTTTGCCAGAAAAGTTTCCACCGTTGCCCCCATCAACATATTGGCCATCGGGCAGTGAAAACCATCTTGAGTCATTCCATCGACGATTTCTGCATTCCCCATTCGCAATCCCCACCGACCTTGCATCAAAAAGTAAGGAGTGTTCGACATGCTCTCCACTCCACCCGCAAAAATATGTCGAGCTCGACCGAGGGCAATTTTTTCTGCAGCCGAGAAAATAGAAGTCAGACCGGAGGCGCAAGCCTGATTGAAAGTGATCGCAGGAATGGTTTCATTCAATCCAGAAAAAACTGTCGCTTGACGAGCTGGATTCGGTCTAGCTCCAGCTTGTCGAGCATGCCCTAGCATCACCCAATCCGGGCTGGACGCTCGATCACCATCTTTTAACCCAACACGTCGCACCGTTTCCTTCAAAGTCATTGCTGCCAACTCTGCCGCTTGAAACCGTTTCAAGGTTCCGCCGAATTTACCAATGGGAGTTCTGGTCGTCGCACCGAGATAGATCGCTTTTGGAAATGCAGACTGTAATTTTGCCATGTATAGTATTTAACATGTCCACCCCGTTGCTACAACCGCCGAGAAGCACCGCTTCGCTTCGTGATTCATTATCACCGAAGCGAAAAAAGTGGATTGTCTGGGTTCTAGCGATGTTGTCATTCACTCACATCATGGACTTCATGGTGCTGATGCCACTCGGTCCAAAGCTGATGACTATTTTTCAGATCAATCCTCAGCAGTTTTCATTTTTAGTTTCAATTTATTCTTTTACTGCAGGAGTTTTTGGACTCATCGGTTCCCTTTTCTTTGATCGCCTAGACCGAAAATACGCTCTTTTGGGTGCCTACATCGGTTTTTTATTTGGAACCTTATGCTGTACCCTTGCCACCACTTATAACTACTTATTGATTGCCCGTGCGATCTCCGGCGCATTTGGTGGCCTGATTTCTGGAATCAGTTTTGCCATCATCGGCGACCTGTTTTCCATTCATGAACGGGGTGCTGCTACCGGAAAACTCATGGCTTCTTTTTCTTTCGCTGCCGTGGCAGGAGTTCCGATCGGATTAGTTTTGTCCAATCACTTCAGTTGGCATGCGCCTTTCATTGCCATCGTTATTTTTGGATCAGTTGCTGCACTGATCGCCATCACCACCATTCCTCATGTCAACATGCACTTAAAGACTCACTATACGGGTATCTTTTCTGGGATCATTGAAAACGTGAGCGATACCAATTCGCGTCGGGCATTGGTCACCACTTTCATGATGACCCTATCCCAATTTGTGGTGATTCCATTCATCAGCCCCTACCTGGTTCACAATGTAAAATACCCTGAGGAGCATCTCAGCTTTGTCTATCTTTTAGGAGGAACCGTGACCATTTTCTCTGGCCCTTACGTCGGAAAACTTTGCGACCAACTGACTCCTCGGCGCGTTTTCAATAGAACCGGATTATTATTCATCATCCCTTTTTTCATCTTCACTCATCTCGGACAAGCTCACATGGCAATTGCGCTTAGTCTGACGACTTTGATATTTCTTTTCTCTAATTCGAGGATGATTCCAGCAATGACGATCATTTCTTCCAGCATTCCACCTTCTCGCAGAGGCAGCTTCATGAGTTTGAATTCCTGCCTCCAACAATTGGGCTCAGCCACGGCCTCCTTCATCGGCGGGTCACTCGTCTCTCAAACGGTGGGCGCCGGAGAATTGATTGGATTTTCAAATACGGCCTATTTTGCCATTTTATTCGGTTTGAGCGCCTATGCCTTAGGAAGAACCATCAAAACTGTGTCTTAATCAACGAGTTTCGTTGTCGAATCAAAAAGTTTCTGAAAAAATCAAATTCCATTTATAATTTTAGGTAGGGGTAGACTCATGAACACCACCAAACGGGGTTGGGCAATTCCGGCTTATTTGTTGAGTTTTTTGTTCGCCGCTTGCGGACAAAAAGACACCTCTATTCTAAAGGTTAATCTAGGAATTCCAGTTCAAAAACCGACAATAATGTCTTCTCTAATTAAGCAAGCGAACTTCATCCCTGGGCCAAGTTGCAGACAAGATCAAGTTTATATTTTAATGGCAAAACCACAAGGCGGGGTATTTTATAAGAAAAAAATACTCCTCCAATCCAGTTTAAACAGTAGCGGTAATTCTTGCATGGGAATCACCTATGGAAATACTTCTAATGACATTCAATCTGCGATAAACCGGCTTAAAAACTGTTCATGGCTTCTTGAGGAACCCACTGTTGCAGTTCCATCTGAGTTAAAGCTTGAATTAGGAATTGCAGGTACATTCTATGAACCCAAAGATGTGAATAAAGATGGAATTTGTGACCAAGAAAACTTGAATCATCTGCCAGGTGGAAATCAAGCATACCCTGAAAACAATTTTTGGGGATATTTTCCAAACCTCAACACTGCCCGAAGCAATCACTCTATGACCGAACTTTCGGATGGTAAGATTTTAGTCTTTGGAGGAAAAAATGCCAATAATGCTACAACTCAATCTTATGAAATCTATAGGCCCTCGAATCAAAACTGGCAAACATTTCCTGGAACAAGCCTGACTGCCCGAAGTCACCACACTGCCACTAAACTCTCGGACGGAAGAGTGGTCATCATCGGAGGCAAAGACACTGGCGGCTTTCCTGTATCCACGATCCATATTTTAAAAAATGATGAAAATTGGTTAACACCGAATACTCCAGCAGGATTCAATTCAGCTATATTTGGCCACACTGCAAATCTAATCAATCAAAATAAAATTCTAATCATTGGAGGTTCAATTTATAATAACAGTTCGTCCTCTTTTTCATCTACAAAGCAAGTCGGGATATTGACTATTTCTAGCGAAAATGAATTGAGCTGGGATGCATTGGCTGAATTACCAATCGGAAGACAAAACCACACTGCTACCATCGTCGATCAAGACGTTTACATCATTGGAGGATTCAAAATCCAAGGCAATAGTTCTTATACCTTGGGAACAATCTTGAAATTAAACTTAACGAATAACACTTGGACATCAATCAATAATATAAATTTTTTTAGAGTAAATCACACCTCTACTTTATTACCCAATAAAAAAATTGCGATCATCGGCGGAACCACCGACGTCAACATCGGCACTGCCTATTCAATTCCTTTAAAATCATTTCACATTTATAATCCTTATTATGATCCTAATGAAGATGCAGGGCCGCTCAACGTAATGGCCGAAAACCTTACTGGCCACTCTGGGCACGAAACTCATCTTCTTCCAAATGGGAGCCTATTGGTGATTGGTGGAGACAACACCAATAGTAGTTCACCAGTAACGGTTGAGCTTTACGATCAAAACATTACCAGTTGGAGACAACTTAGTGATAAGCAGTTTGATACCGTAGGATTTAAATCGATCCTTTATCAAGGTAGAAAAATCATCTCTACTGGAGGAACTGGAACAAACATCAACGATAATGATGAAAATGATGATAACGACACGTCACCCATAGCTTCTAATCAGGCAGAAACATTTTATCCTGGAAACCGCCTTTCTGCTAATCAAACGAGTTTGCTTGGCCATCAAGAAATCACCGATGAGAATATCAAAAACGGAAATCTCGAACTCGCTGTTCAAATGATACACGGCAATCCTACTCAGAATTATGATTTTACTGCAATTATTCCGCAAAACAAAAAGGATTGGACTCAAATACCCACTAGTTTTAATTCGACAAACAACGGTATTTCTTTTACAGCCAGACCGATTTCTGTTGAACTCATGCATGGTCTGAATGAAGGAGGGATTCTGTTTTCAATTTTCAGAAATTCAGGAAACTGGAATGCATTTCATCAGATTCCCCATATTTACCCTTTAAAAATAAGGTTCACAGTTGAGTCTGGAATTTGTACCAACAACAGTGGCCACAACACTTGCGGAATTTATGAGACGGTGGTTCAAGATGGTTTCAACCACAACTCGACGCCACTAACCCTAAATCTAGTTGAAAAATACGTCATACAAACTGTACCGAATAATCTGAGCGTGATCAATGGCATTCAAAATCATTAATCAAACAAAAAAAACAATTCGTTTAATATCCTTGCTTGCATGGACTCTGATCTCATGCGCTCCTGCAAATACCGAAACTTTGAAGGTTAATTTAGGCATTCCTGTTCGATCTCAGAAACCATATAATTTTCAGGAAAAATTCTTCACACTTACTCAGCACATTCAAAATCCTTTTTGCCGTCAAAACCAGGTTCTCTTGGGCATGAAGGATGAAGATTCCGGAAAGATTCTTTCTACACAAAAAGTTAAATTAATCACGGAACAATTCATCAACACCGCCGGAAGCTCACAAAACTCTCCTTTCAGCTACAATACAAGTTCTGGAGATCTTGATTTAGTCATTCAACGCTTAATTCAAAAAAGTGAACTCGAAG
>CAZZLF010000127.1:0-6267 GCA_964654965.1 uncultured Bdellovibrio sp. | reverse complement strand
CTTGTTTGACAAGAACTTCAAGTAACGAAACCAGTTTAGGGTGTTGATTCAAACTGATCGCCAATACTTTTGCATTGTCACAAGATTTAGGAAGGAATTTTCCATTTTTACAATAATCCAAAAACATCTCCAGTGATTCCGGCGACTGTCCGCGTGCAAGAGCGCTTTCAAATCCAGCCTGCTCTGAGATTTCTTTCATTTCTTTTAAATCAGACGAGATTTTTGCAACTTTTTGAAACTCAGCATTTTCAGTCCATGAACGTGCCTGAGTCATCAAGCGGTTAAAATCTTTTTGCTGGTTGAACACATCGAGCAGCAGATGCTGACTTTGTATTGCAAATACATCGATATCGGCACTCAAAAATTGCGCCGGATTAGAAAGTGACTCAAACTCAGGAATCGCTACGGCAAAATTTTTCATCGCATAAGCAGCGCGAGCACGTTGATAACGATACTCACGTACTTTGGTTCCACCTTTTGCAACCAAGACACTCATTTCTTCCATGACGACGGTATTGAGTTGAATATCCTGTTCAGCGAGTTTCTGCGCAATCGAGGCTCTTAATTCACGAAGGCGGATTTCATCTGAAGAGGACAGATGAAAACGGGATGAAGCAAGCCAGGTCTTCAGTTGAAGTAATTTTTCCTGAGGGTCTTTTTCAGCTGCGATCAATCCTTCCATGATTTTTGCGCTATCGATGGAGTCTGGAAAAAGATTGAGATAACTCACGGTGAATTTCTTGAAGTCTTCAAAATGAGTAGGATCCGTTGTTCTTTCTCCATCTAGCTGGGTAGCCAAACGTCGACCCACTTTTTCAATTTCAATGGCATTTTTAATTTTTTCCGCTTGGGGAGATTGAATGATAGTCTGAACCGATTCTGCAAATTGGCTTAAAATGGAACGGAACGGATCCCATTGGCGAAGTCCGTAATACTCTTCCATCAATCTCATTTGGCCTTCAAGAGTTGGGTTGCGAGAATGGGTCAATGCAAGAACTTTTACACCGGCTTGCTTGTGACCATTAGAAAGATAAGCAAATGCAAGATCCTGTAACAGTGAAGGACGTTCTACTTTCTTCGAAAGTGAATCCATGTATGAAATGTTTTGATCGGCAAGTTCAGGAGACAAGCCCATGAAGCTGACAAGATCACGAGCGGCTTCTTCCCGAAGTTGTCCTTTGGAATCCCATAGAGCCAACTTCATCTCTTCCAAAGCTTGTGGAAAGTGATCTTGATTCCGTTCGATCCAAGCTAAACGATAGTGAGAAAACGAACAGCTGTCTGTACCTTCACAAAGTGCAAGGGCCTGGCGGTAATAATCGGCAGCTTGAGCTGAAGTTTTTGAAATATTCTCAGCAAACTCAGCAAGCCGCAGCAAGGATTCTCGCTTTAATTCCTTGGTCTGAGTGCTCGAACTGACTTTTTGAAAAAGCTCCTTCGCCATTTTTAACGAAGCTGCATCGTAAGACTTTTCAGAATAAAGACGAGCAAGCTGGAACTGAATCCGAATCTGGGCTTCACCAGAACGACTCAAAAGATTCGCCTGATAAAGACTGATCGCCTCGAGTCGGTCATTTTCAGCTTGTGTGGGCGATTGATCCTTGGTTAACAAGGCCTGATCAGCCAATCGGTCAGCCAACCGAAGCGAAATTTCGCTATGTGAAGGATCCGTCACCGACAACGAAGCATTTAACTTACGTAACTCATCAATCACCACGCGTGTATTTCCAAAAGCGGGAGTGATGGAGAAAAACAAGGCACCAGCTGCGATCACCTTTTTCATAAACCCTAATTTCCTCCAGAGGTGACGATCAGATGAATCGAATCGTAATTTTGGGTTGGCAACATTCCCATGATTTTCGCCACTACCACGCTCGAAATCTCGCGATGAGCCTGAAAATTCATGTCACCTTTGAATTTTTGGTCCGGGTGTGTTTTTTGCCAGAGTTCTCGCAAGTTTTTCAAACGATCCATAAAAGAATCTGGATTCTGAAGGACTTGATCAACTTGACCCACCAGTTTCTGGTCGAGGAATACACCTTCCTTGGTCACGGAAAGAACTGGAGCATCGACAATTTCCCTTCCCGATTGGGCTGTTGGAAGACGAACTTCCTTGCTGACCATCAACATTTCCGGAGAAGTGGAAAAAGTTTGAAGCAGGAAAATAACGAGAAGACTGAACATGTCCACCATCGAGGTCAAAGAAAGCGCCAGGAGAATCGAGCGCTTTGCCTTTTTTCTCGCATATTGCCTTGCGATCAAGTGTTTCTGGAACGTACCGGGCATAATTGCCTGACTACCGACTTGCATAGATCACTCCGATGTTAGACATTTCGTTTTTACGGAAAATATCCATGATCGTAACCATGGAACCGTAATCGACATTTTCATGAGCAGTCAGAAATACTGACCCCACCTTGAAACCCTCACGAGTCAAATCAAGCCGGGTGTTTTGAAGCTGGAAATTCAGTTGTTTGGAAATTTCGGAAAGATCAGGACCAACGACTTTGAAAGTTTTGGCAACCTTTCCTGCTTTTTTCAACGTCACAACCGCTTCGTTGATGTTTGCAAATTTCATCTCCACATCTACTGTTTTTTCAGGCACGGTCGCAGCTGCTTCAGTACCATTAGACTGTTTTACCTGAACGGAACCCAGTTGCGTCCAGACCGCAGTCATCAATAAAAAACAGATACACATTGAGAGAAGATCAATAAATGGGACCAGGTTGATTTCAGCGTCCAATGAACGCTTTCGACCCGAACCAAACGATGAACCACCACCCGTTACTCCAGCCATGCTGCCTCCTTCTTGATTCTAACGTTCAAGATGAACCTTAGTTCATCGGATGCGCTTCGGTGCGAGCGTTGCTTGAAGTGTTCTTTCCTGCATTTTTGGAAGTCAGGAACAACAAGTCATGATAAATCTCGCTAGTAAAACTGGTTAACTTTGCAACAAGGCGATCAGTTTTGTTTTGATAGATCGCATATGCCACCAACGCAGGAATCGCAACGATCAGACCAAAAGCGGTACAGTTCATCGCTTCAGAAATACCACGACTCAACATCGTTGCACGATCAGACGGGTTTGCACTGGCAACCGCAGCAAAAGAATGAATCATCCCGGTAATGGTTCCGAGTAATCCCAAAAGAGTTGCTACGTTACCGAACATTCCCAGAAATCCTGTATTGCGATCAATTTGATGAATTTCGTTGGAAAGAGCTTCATCCATGCGTGCCTGGATTTCTTCATCTCCTGCACCTTGTGCTCTCAGTGAACTTCCAATTTTGGCGATCCGTGCGAGCGCAGCGCTTTCTCCAGTTTGGTTGCTTTCTGCGTAACGAGTTGCAGAAGCATAGTCACCTTGAGAAAGATAGCTCAAGAACTGGTTTCTAAAAGTTGCCTTTGGTTCAATTTCTTTTCTGAAAAGGCTGAAATAACGCTCAATGATCAACGCGAACGAAAACACCGCAAATACGAAGATGAAATACATGAATACTCCACCTTCATTAAATTTCTCGATTAACCACATACTCATCTCCTTTGATTATTGGTTTAGATACTGCAATCATCCTGATTCATTTATAATGAGAACCCACACGTCAAGGCTGTGTCAAGCTTGTTCGCGGAGGCTGGAATCACATCAATAAAATCAAAGGCAAAATCTAAGATCGAGTCAATTACTGCAGAGCGCACGTCAAAATTTAGTCACTAAACCATACCGGCTTTTGCGAGTGCCTCACGGGTTCCATGAATTTTTAGACCATGAATCACTTCTTTTCCGGTTGAAATGAATCTTGCGCCGGTATCTTTGAGAATTTGTTTGGCTCTGTTTTTTCTGAAATTGTTTTCAACATGGACTGAAATCAGAATGCCTCCGTTTTTTAAAACGCCCTGAAAACGCTTTGCCTTGTATTCCGGAAAAGCCAGTCCGACCAAAGCGCCGGCAATACCAAAAACCAATCCACAGATTCCGGCCCCGGCAAGCGCGAACATCGTTGGAATGGCAAAAGTAGGAGCGTTCGCTCCCAATGACCAGCCGATGATCGCACCTGCAACCCCTCCCGAAATCACACCCAGCAAGGCGACTTCCGGAGCTTTTGAGCCTCTCACATGAGCAAAGCCCCCTTTGCCCGCATGATTCGCGATCATGAAATAGACTTCATCTTCAATGAAGGAAGCCTTTTTAAGTTCATCAACCGCGTCTTTTAATGAGTGGTAATTTTCATAAATTCCGAAAACAGAGCGATTTCTGTTCTTGAAGATCATTGTCTTACCTCTCTCAGACTGAAAGGGTTCAGAGGACGGGAAAACCATTCCTCACGCATGCGATGGTTCAGTTCTGCAAGCACGATGAAAAAAATGGAAATGATGAGCGCAATGAGCTTGATACGATTCTGATCCACAACAGTCCCTTTCGAATCCGAAAAAAGGGAAAGCAGGATGCATGCCTTCTTCTCTGCTTGATTACAAACAGGTGAGAAGACTGATTGGGGAATTTTTTCCCAAGAAAAAAGAAAAATTGGGCTAATCAACGACCTTGAACAGAGTTCCAAATACTCGCATCACTACCCCAACGTTCAATCGTGGTCTTTCGATCGGTATAGAACGGAATACAAGCTTTTCCATGAGCCTTGATATCACCAAAGAAGGAGTCTTTTGTTCCTCCGAAAGAGAAGAATGACATCGGTGCTGGTACGCCGATGTTGATTCCAATCATACTGGGTTCAACTTCGTAAGAAAACTTACGTGCAGCCGCTCCCGAAGTTGTAAACAAGGTTGTGGTATTTCCAAACGGAGAAGAGTTCAGCCAAGTAATGGCTTCATCAAGGGTCGAAGTTTCAGCAAGCAAAATCACAGGCCCAAATACCTCTTCTTTAGCAATTTTCATATGAGGTTTGATTCCTTTGATCACGGTTGTGTTCAAGAAATAACCAGGAAGATGATCAACATTCAAACGACCATCGACAAGAATTTGCGCTCCTTCATCTACTGCAGATTGAATCAAGCCCTTCACTCTTTCTTTTGCCGCGGGAGAAATCAATGGACCCATGGTCACTTGAGGATCCAAGCCATTTCCAATCACCGTATCTTTTGCTTTTTTCACGACCAGATCTTCCATCTTTTTTGCAGTTTCCGATCCAACAGAAATCACGACCGAACCGGCAAGACAACGTTCGCCTGCACAACCGGTGATCGACTCATAAGCGGTTGATGCTGCTTTATCGATTTGAGCATCGGGAAGTGCTACCATGAAATTTTTCGCGCCACCTAGCGCTTGCACACGCTTTCCGTGGCTGGTTGCTGTGACATAAACATGTTTTGCAACAGGGGTGGATCCGACGAATGAAACGCCGACCACATCCGGATGAGTGCACATCGCATTCACCACATCTTTTCCGCCGTGAACCATATTCACGACGCCCTTGGGAAATCCCACTTTTTCCATCAGTTCAAAAATCTTCATTTGAGTCAACGGCACACGCTCACTGGGTTTTAAGACCACGGTGTTTCCTGATGCAACCGCAAACGGCCAGAACCAGAATGGTACCATCGCCGGAAAGTTAAACGGAGCAATGACACCAAAAACTCCCATCGGACGATTCACCGCCTTGCAATCGATTCCAGGAGCAATATCTTCGAAATGCTCTCCCATCATGAGGGTCGGCATTCCACAAGCTGTCTCGACCATTTGGATCCCGCGTCGAATATCACCACGAGATTCAGCCAAAGTTTTTCCATGTTCGATGGTGATGAGTTTTGCGATCTCTTCACAATGCTCTTCCAATAATGTTTTCAATTTGAAAAAATATTGGGAGCGATCAATTGCCGGGGTCGATCTCCAGGTGCGAAAAGCCTGATGGGCAGCTGCAACAGCCTGATGAAGTTCCTCAGCGGTTCCAAGCGGGCATTTTTCCAACAGCTCTCCGTTCGCAGGATTGTGAACAAGAACAGATTCCTTGGATGAGGACTGAATCCACTGGCCATCGATATAGTGTTTGATCATAGGGCTCCAAGGTAACTTGGCTGTGCCTGATTTTCAAGCTGATCGAAGAAATGAGCCCAATTTAACCGTTGTTTCCAAACCCCGCACGGAGGTAATCTTTTGCCATGGCTGTTTCCAAGAAAAAGTTTCTCTTACTGGTCCCTGTAGCTTTTGCCTCATTCGTCTTTTTCATGCAGTACCAAAAAAATCATTCCGGAAAATGGGTTGCATTGCATGAATCCAAAATCACCGAATCCATTTACGGTCTCGCCACTCTGGAATC
>CAZZLF010000126.1:0-6285 GCA_964654965.1 uncultured Bdellovibrio sp. | reverse complement strand
GACCGATGTCATTGAGATGACGATCAAAAGCCAGGCCAAGATTGAAGATCGAAAGATCCATTTCACCGGAACTTTGAAAGTACGGGGATCCAGGTTCTCATGGTGAACCTGCACCGTCAGAACTTTGTCACTCGAACTTCTTTTAGACGCTGAGTCTGCTCTCATCAATTGCAGAATACATCAAATATTAAGATTTCGCTCCATCTTTCCGAACAGTTAAGCGTGAAGATTCTATTCGTCGACGACAATAACGGATTGCAGGAAAAATGGATTGAACCTCTGCGTGGCGAGGGGTGGGGTGTTTTGCGCACGAAGAGTGTTCAAGATGCCGAAAAGATTTTTGAATTCCATGGTGACAGTCTCAATGTGTTGATTGTTTCTGAGAAGTTTGCAGAGTGGGCTTCACAGTGGAACTTTTCCTACATAGTGCTTCTCACCAGCTGGAAAGATGTGCAGGTGATGAAACATCAAAACTCATCCAGTCACCCTGCAACCCACTATCTCGACTTTGATTCCAATTTCGAACTTTTAAAACAGGCTGTGGTTGAAGCTAAGGGCAAAGTCAGAAGTGAAACATTGAAACCAACCGGCTCAGATGCTTCTTCTGTTGCAATCGTGGCCGCCGCGAAGTCCCAGTCTTCCGGTGGAGAAATTGAAATTGGATTTTCGCATTCAGCACCAGTTTCTTCTGCTGAACCAAGCGATTCATCAGCTCAAGAGGGTGTATTGATTCAATTAGATCAATATGCCGGTCAAAAAGCTGAATTACAGACCAAGCCAACCGCAGAGCCAAGCACTGAAGCTCAAAAAGATCATGAAGCGACGGTTATTTTGAATCTCTCCGAAGGAACCCAGCAGGAAGTTTCTCCGGATGTGATCAACTTTCTCAATGAAGATTCCCATGAGATTGAAGCTGAAGAACAGATTTTAGAATCAAGTCCGGTCGAGCTAGAGTTGGCTGAGGAAGATGCAACTCAAATGGTGGCTGTTGAAGATCAGCATGCCGATGAACTGAGCGATGACGTAGAATTAATGATCGAGGATGAACCTGAGGAATCCATTCTGGAACAGCCGATGCAATTCCCGGTTTCATCAGCAGATAAAGACATTGAAACCATGAAAAATTATCTTGCTCTGCGGGAGCAGGATGTTGCGGTTTTGACCGGACAATTGCGCTCTTCTCAGGAACGAATTCAACAGCTGGAAGGCTTGTTAAAAGTTGAAAAGGCCAGAAGCGCGGAACTATCAAACTCTGTTCAAAAGCAAGATCAAGAGATCAAGAGTTTCGAGAGGGACAAACAAGTTGAGTTTGAAGTGATGTATCAGCAGATTGAAGATCTGAATCTTCAGCTGAGAGAACGTACGGATAAGACCAGAGCAATTGAAACGAAGCTCAAGATCATGACTGACGAGGTGGAAAAGGTGAAGGAAAGAGTCAGACTTGACCTTCGCCGGATCCGCGTTCGTGAAAAGGAGCTCGAGAATCAATTAGAGATCTTGAAAAAGGATTCAACGGCTCTACTGGTTGCCCGCGATGAGAAGATCGTCGAGCTCAAAAGGAAAATCGACCTCCTCGAATTCAATATGGAGCTCGTTCAGGAGCAGTATGGCAAGGAGCGCAATCTCACCGATGCTCTACGCCAGAAATTAAAAGAGGCTGCAGGTGCCGTGAAACGTGCTGGCGGCTTGCTCGATCAAGAGAACTAGACTAAACTCTATTTACATGATGATTGTGGCTGTGATCCCCGCTCGTTATGGATCCACTCGTTTGCCGGCCAAGCCGTTAGCAGACATCTGTGGAAAACCCATGATCCAATGGGTCTATGAAAAATCCAAACAGTCGAAACTGTGTAACCGTGTCATCGTTGCAACCGATGATGAACGGGTTGCAGCTGCTGTCCGTGGTTTCGGTGGCGAAGTCGTAATGACTTCTGCTGAAATTCAAAGTGGAACAGATCGAGTGGCCGCTGTGGCCCAAATGGTGGATGGAGATATTTTTGTCAATATCCAGGGAGATGAACCGTTGATTGATGGAGAGACCATTGATCGAGCGATCCTTCCAGTGAAACAAGGAAAATTCGAGCTTGCCTCATTGCGGGTTCCTTTGAAATCATCTGAAGGTTTGATGAATCGAAATGTGGTGAAAGTGCTTGTCGATGATCACGATCGGGCAATGTATTTTTCCCGCTATCCGATTCCTTACTCAAGAGTTGAGCCCGAAGAGGCTAAATCACCTTTTTTATGTTCCCAGCACGTGGGCATTTATGTCTATCGCAGGGAAACATTGTTGAAAGTAAGTGCTCTTCCGGTGACCGATCTTGAAAAAGCGGAAAGTTTGGAACAGTTGAGAGCGATGAAGGCGGGAATTGCGATTGGAGTGTTTGAAACCGATTTTTTATCGGTAGGAGTCGATACCCCTGAAGACCTCGAAAAAGTAAGGAGAATTTTAAGTCGTGGCTAAACAGAAAAAATATATTTTTGTAACCGGTGGGGTTCTTTCCAGTATTGGCAAAGGAATTACAGCGGCTTCTTTGGGAATGTTGCTGGAACAGCGTGGAATCAAAGTCACGATGGTAAAAATGGATCCTTACCTTAATTTGGATCCGGGAACCATGAGCCCCTTTCAGCATGGTGAAGTTTTTGTCCTGGATGATGGAACGGAAACGGATCTTGATCTTGGACATTACCAACGCTTTACCCAGAATGCGAAATTCAACAAGAAAAACAGTTTTACAGCCGGTCGAGTTTACGAAGCCGTTTTGAAAAAGGAACGCGCAGGCGGATATCTTGGAAAAACGGTTCAAGTCATTCCTCACGTCACAGACCAGATTAAGGAAAATATCAGAGCAGCGGTGGAAGATGCGGACCTTGCCATCATCGAAGTGGGAGGAACGGTCGGAGATATCGAGGGGCTTCCTTTCTTTGAGGCCATCCGACAGATGAAGCATCAAGAAGGGGCCGAAAACGTATTATTCGCCCATTTGACTTTGCTTCCCTATATTGCAACTGCTGGGGAATTAAAGACCAAGCCTACACAACATAGCGTGAAAGAATTGCGTGAAATCGGAATTCAACCCGATATCCTGATCTGTCGTACGGATCGCTCGATTGATAAAGACGTGAAAGAAAAAATCGGTCTGTTCTGTAATCTTTCTGCGGACTGTGTGTTTAGTGCGCGCGATGCCGAAAGTATTTATGATGTTCCTTTATTTTTTGCCGAAGAGGGACTGGACGACCGGATTGCCGAAAAACTGGGAATCTGGACAGGACGACCAGATCTTTCCAAATGGAAGGCCATGGTGGATGTCATTCATCATCCAAAAAAAGAAGTGAAAATCGGGATTGTTGGAAAATATGTAGACTGGAAAGACAGCTACAAATCTATTTCGGAATCTCTGGTGCATGGTGGGGTTGCAAATAGCGCCCGAGTGGTTCCGGTCTATATCGATAGTGAAGAACTCGAAAAAGGAAATCTTTCTAAACTCGAGGATGTCAACGGGATCCTGGTTCCGGGCGGATTTGGTGAGCGCGGAATTGAAGGAAAAATCAAGGCGATTGAATATGCCCGAAACGAAAAGCTGCCATTTTTTGGAATTTGTCTTGGAATGCAGCTCGCTGTAATTGAATTTGCAAGAAACGTCGCCGGACTTGGTCATGCCAACTCGGCTGAATTCAAACCGGGTAATAATCAAAATGTGATTGATCTCATGGATTCGCAAAAAGAAGTCAAAGATCTTGGCGGTACGATGAGATTGGGTGCTTATAATTGCGTGGTGGTGAACAAGTTCAATGGAAAAACCACAAATGCATACCAGGCATACGGAAAAGAAAAAATTTCAGAAAGACATCGTCACCGTTTTGAAGTTTCAAATCAATTCCGTCCTCGCCTTGAAGAAAAAGGCCTGATCGTTTCTGGAAAAAATGTGGATGCAGAAAAAGGAGTGGAGTTAGTCGAGATGATTGAATTGGCCGATCATCCTTGGTTTTTGGGATGTCAGTTTCACCCTGAATTGATGAGTCGTCCGCTTGCTCCTCATCCACTCTTTGTTCAATTCATCAAAGCTTCGATTGATTCCGGTAAAACCCAGACGAAATTGAAAGGGATCCGATAAAATGAATTCCCCAGTGAATACTGTACAGCCGATGACTTTGATTGCAGGTCCTTGCGTGATTGAAGACGAAGGTTTGGTGATGGAAGTTGCCACCGAGTTGAAGCAACAGCTTGCGGGTGTCGGTGTGCAGTTCTTTTTCAAGGCATCATTTGACAAAGCCAACCGTTCATCGATTGATGGATTTCGTGGACCCGGAATGGATCAGGGTTTGAAAATTCTTTCGAAAGTGAAGGAAAAGCTAGGATTGCCGGTTTTGACCGACATTCATCTTCCTGATCAGGCTGAAGAGGTTGCTAAAGTTGCCGACTTTCTTCAGATTCCCGCATTTCTTTGTCGTCAAACCGATTTGATTATTTCGGTTTCTGAAGCAGCGCTCAAATGGGGACGCAAACTGAATGTGAAAAAAGGGCAGTTTCTAGCTCCATGGGACACTAAGAATATCGTCGATAAGGTTCGTGCGGTCGAAGCAAAAAATTCCACAAAATTCGGAGGAAAAAAAATCGAACTTCACCTCACCGAGCGTGGAAGCAGTTTTGGATATAATTCTTTGGTCGTGGATATGACCTCTTTTCAGATCATGCAAAAGTTCGGCGTACCGACGATTTATGATGCTACCCATTCGATCCAAGTTCCTGGGGGAGGGGCCGGAGGAAAATCAACCGGTGGTAAGCGTGAGTATCTCGAAGTTTTGGCACGAGCTGCATTTGCGGCTGGAGCCGATGGATTATTCATGGAATGTCACCCTCGTCCTGATTTGGCAAAGAGTGATGGACCGAATGCTTTCTATCTTGAACATGTCGGAGACTTTGTTCGTCAGATTCTCGAGTTTAGACGTCTAAGCCAAAGTTTTCCAAAGCTGTTACCTGAGGCAAATCGATGAGTCACCGACTGATTGATCAAGCAGAATTTGAAAACAGACTCAAAAAAATCAAGCTTCTCCTTCTGGATGTAGATGGAATCTTGACCGACGCTCGGACTTTCTACGTAGAAGGAAGTGGCTTTGTCAGGACATTCAACATGTATGATGGTTACGGAATCAAGCTTCTTCAAAAAGCGGGAGTTCCAGTGGGGATCATTAGTGGGGGCAAGGCCAAGGATCTTCAAGAGCGGATCAAGGTTTTAGGAATCGAACATTTTGTTCTTGGAAGTGAGGACAAACTTCAATCCGCCTCCATCATTGCAGAAAAATTGGGTATCTCTTTCGAGCATATTGCCTTTATGGGGGATGAGCTCTTTGACCTGCCTGCGCTGAGGGCCGTTGGTCTATCGATTTCAGTTCCAGGAGCTGTGGACGAAGTGAAGAGAGAAGTTCATTGGATCACCCACAAAACGGGTGGAAATGGTGCAGTTCGGGAAATTATCGATGCGATTCGCAAAGCTCAAAATCTTTCTTGGTAGTTTGATTTTGTTGTTCATTATCGGGGCCTGCGCTGGTTCGCCATCGGGTTGTGTGCCGCGGTTAAAAGACTTAAAGACTCAATATCCCAAGGTCATCTACAAGGGAACTGAAGAGCCATTTGATGTGGAAATTGTAAAGTCTCGACCCAGCAACTGGGTTTCGCTCGGAGAAGTTTCCAAGTATGCCCAAATGGCTATTCTTATTTCCGAAGATTGGGCCTTTTATTCACATCCTGGTTACGATGAGAGTCAAATTCGAGAAGCGATCGAAGAGAGTATCGAGTTGGGACGGTTGAAGCGTGGTGCTAGCACGATCACCCAGCAAGTGGTCAAAAACGTTTACCTCTCGCAGGAAAAAAGCATTATTCGTAAAATTCGAGAAATTTGGTTAGCAACCAAGATTGAAAAAGTTCTCGGAAAAAAGAAGATTTTTGAGATTTACCTCAACATTGCCGAGTGGGGTGAGGGAGTTTTTGGCATCAAGGAAGCTTCAAGACGTTATTTCAACAAGTCTCCAGCCGAATTGACTGCAAAAGAAGGGGCTTTTCTTGCCATGCTTCTTCCTTCTCCTAAAAGGTATTCGGCATCTTATCGGAATAAATCTCTGACTCGATATGCCCGAAAAACCATTCATTCCATTTTGAACAAGATGGTGAGTGCAAATATCTTGACGTCAGAGCAGAGAGAGGAGGAGTGGAGTCGTCCACTCCCTTTCGAAGTGCCGGAAGTTCCGGAGATCAAAGAAAGTGATGAAGAGGATCATTTGCCCTCTGAG
>CAZZLF010000125.1:0-6375 GCA_964654965.1 uncultured Bdellovibrio sp. | reverse complement strand
ACGTCGGCTCTGTATCGATTCTTGCTTCTTCTAAAATCGGTAGTGTGACTTTCTCTCTCAACACTAACACCGTTTCCGGTGGTAGTGGTGGAAGCGGTCAGGTTCTCGTGTTTGATCCTGCATCGTTGTCACCGGCATCGGGTACCTGGGTAAACACTGAAGTGGGAAGCGCTCCATCGAAAGCTGTCATTATTACCAACGCTGCTGCGACTAATATTTATCTGAACTCGATTTTCACGACCACTTCTGTTCCATTCAAGGTGACTTCCGATAATTGCCCTCGTTCTCCTACTGCCTTTGTTCCGAATGCAACTTGTACTGTAAATATTCAATTTGCACCACAAACCGGTGGAACCTTCAACCGTTCACTCTTTGTGAACTGGTCTGCTCTTAATGATGGATCTAACGGTACCAACGCTGTGCTGCCACTCGAAGGTTCTGGTCCTCAACCTCTCATCTTCTACGGATTGACCAGCGCTTCAAACACGACTACGACTTCAACCCAGTTGAACTGGGCAGCCGCAACTGGCGGTATCGTTCAATATTACCGGATTTATGACGTCACAGGCGTAGCCTTACACATTAAAACTATGACCGCGAGTTCAACCTTCACTACCTTGACTAATCTGGTTCCTAACACCCTTTATAAATTTAAAGCAAAAGCCGTGAACTCGGCCGGAACTGAAGACACCAATGAAAGAATCATCGAAGTCACTACCGGCGTTGTGACCGGTCCGGCATTGACTTCCGTCACTAACTTCACTTACCCGAATGATTATGTCCGCGCCAGTTATGATGAAGCTGCCGCCGATATCAATAATGCCGGTACTGGTGATGATACCGGCATGAGTTATACCTGTAAGTATTCACGCGTGGTGAATGGTACGAGCGATAATAAAATCAATTGTACTCAAGCATCTCTTGGTGGAACTTTTGGATGGAGCGATAGCACTGCGGTGTTCTCCTGGAAACCTCCGTTTGGGATCCAAGGTGTTTACGAATTCCAAATCATCGGAACAAACTCAACAGGAAGTACCGCTAAATACTTTACGGTAAATGTAGTTCATCCTTACGGAACCACTGGTTTATCCTCGACCAAAAACCTTTCTACTATTCTTGCCGATTACCGCTCTTCTTTTGCCAATCGCACTAAACAAAATGCAACCGATGCGACAAGCTGGCTCAATACTTTGAGTACAAACTACACTGGTACCGTCACCGGTACTCCGAACTTTAATGGATCTACTTCAAATACCAGAACCGATCCTGAACGCTTCACGTTCAATGGCTCAACACAGGTTGATTTTGGTACTCCGTTATCTGGTTTAAGCAGTTTCATGATCGACTATTGGATCAGTAACCCTGAATCAGATTTTACCAATGGTTCAACCGTGTTGAAAATGGATTCTGATAGTTCTGATAACGGATTCAAAGTGACTCAGAACACAGATTCACGCGGAAAACGCATGTTAAGATTCGACTTCGAACGCTCTTATGCTCGTTCCATCTCCACTGACAATCCATTACTTCATTGGCGAATGGATGAAGCGAGTGGAACCAATTTTGCAGAAAAAATAACCAATAATTCTGCGAATCAACTAACTTTTGTTGATGCTACTTCAGGAGTTGCCACGTCTACCGGTCTTTCATTATCTCAAACTGGTGCTACCGTAGGTGAGAAAATCTCAACTGCTGCTTCTTTTCACACTAATAAACTAGCATTGCCAAATAGTTCTATTCTGAAACCAGCAAATGATTTCAGCGTTGAGTTTTGGGTGAAATATCCAAATCGAGGAACACCGGTAGATCACACTCTGTACACTCTGAATACTACGAACACTGCCAACGGTCTTTCGATCTACATTGCAAGCGGAGTTTTAACGGTGAAATACAAGCCATCCTCTTCTTCTACCGTTACCTTAACGCCGACTTTTCCGGCATGGGGTAATTTATTCGATCAAAATTGGCACCATGTTGTATTTACATCATCCAGTAACTCTAAAAACTTGTGGTTAGATGGCGTGCAATTGAGTAATTCGGCAATTGCCAACGGCGCAATCACTTGGCCTACGACTCCTGATCAAGCAACTTTAGTTGCTGGAGGCGATGCAACTAACCCTGTTCAACTCGATGAAATCGCATTTTATGGCTATTTACTGGATAAAGACCAAGTAAGAAACCACTTGGCTGCGGGCGATCATTTTATTCGAAATCAGGCGTCATACCCTGCGAACTCTGTTCAACAAGCAAAGCCCACCGCTTACTGGAGAATGAGTGAGACAAATGGGGGCAATTACCAGGATTTTTCTGGAAATCAAAACAACCTTTTTGATTCAAGCTGGGCTACTTATAGTTCACCATCCGGAGGTGTATACGCAAGTGTTTCAAATCTGGATCGAGACGGTGCATCCTACCAAAATGATGGAGGTTATCAATTACGCTCTTATAACATGAACACATTAACAATGAATGATAAATTCACCTATTCCGGTTGGCTTAATATCATTAACTACCCTAGCACCGATCGCCACTACCCATTCTTTAGTTATAATAACAATGGTTCCAACTCTTATGGATTTCTTTTTTATCTCGATAACACTGGATATTTAAATGCTTACTTCGATCGAACCTGGTCTACTGCGAATAATTACATAAGATCAACTGGCCCAGTCCTACCAACAGGTAATACCACGCAATTTTCAAAAGGTTGGTACCATGTCGCTATGACGTATGATGGTACTAAAGCCAACAATGATCGAGTTAACTTTTATGTTAATGGTGCTCCCGTTAAAATGGCAGCGACAAATGGAACCATTCCAACGAGCTTATCCAATTTAACGAATAACAATTGGGAATTTGAATTAGGCAACTGGACCGTGAATAATGGTCAATTGGGCGGCAAATTCAATCACGGCGCGGGAGACTATTATGCGCATGATGAAGATGCGATTTATGATCGTGTTTTGACCGCGAGTGAAATTCGCGCACAAGCGAATTTGGCGAGTCTTCGATATTGTGATGTAAGCATCACTTCGGAAATACTTTCACCCTATAACTCAAAACCTTTTGATTTCGTAAATATGTTATTTGACGGCACAACACTGACTATTAAACGGAATTCAAAGCTTGAGTGCGCCCTTCGTCCCTCCGTCAACTTGGTAAACGAATCCTTACCTGTTATCGTTGGTGGAACCAGTAACGGCTTTAAAGGACATCTGACTGATTTCCGTATACATGGTTCTGATGTAGGAGTAACCGTTGCCACAATCACGGATGCTCAAAAAGCATTCATGAACAGTGCCGACCAACATCGGGCGGTTTCAATTGGTAACATTGTGACTGATAACTTGGTCAGACACTTTGAAGCCTCAACGGCAAGAGATGGAGTTCGTGGATATTCTTCCGGTTGTGAAATTGATAAAATGAACTGGTATGAAGTGGGACATATGACCAATGGAGGCCGTCAAGAACCGGGTTATCTCTATAACTGGACAACTTGTGCCACTGGAAATGGCTGGAATGGCGATGGCACACCAGCGAACCCCTATCGCTTGACCTTTAATGGTGCTGGTAACTGGGTTGACTTAGGAACTAACAATTCAATTTTCCCTTATGCATCTAACAAAATGACCGCTTGCCTATGGCTAAGAACAACCAATAACGCATCAAACTTTCACATCATTACACGACAAAGCGGAAACTACCCTTACGGTGACTTTGATTTGGTTTGGAGTGATACCAATAATTTTTATTTCTTCGTGAACTATGGAAGCAGCCGCGGTAATGGTGGCTATTCCAACGCAAACTTAAATAATGCAAACTCAAAATTAAGAGATGGAAACTGGCATTATGTATGTGCGATGTATGATGGCTCAGTCACAGGAATTTATATGGATGGCGCTCTTGTTTCAAATACCCCTAGCTATACTGGAAACATTTATGCTTCAGGGGGAATGAATGCGCGATTAACTCTAGGGTCTCAGTATGATCACTTTTATAACTTCAATTGGGGAACCTGGTATAAGGGTGATATTGCTGCTGTACATATCTATAATTCAGGTTTAACTGCAGCCCAAATGAAACAAAACTGTAATGCACAAGCGGCAAACTACCTAAATGCGACTTGTGCTCCTTAATGACATTTTTTTGACAAGCAAACGCTGCTCTATTCATTAAAACGCACTTTTTGAGAAATATTCAAGAAGCTCATCCGGTTAACCGATCGGGTGACGATGACACATACTCAAATTGTCAAAAAATTTATCGATTCAAAATCAACCGTATTGGCACTTCTGTTAGGAGTGACATGGACATTTGCTGGCTGTAATGTTCCTGACCTTGCAAAAGTAACCGGTGTAAATTCCGAATATGCCGATACCAGCGGAACCAGTAATAACACCGCAATCGGTGCCCTTCTGATCATCAGCGGAAACAACCAAAATGTTATTCAGGGCCAAAGCGCTTCTAAAAATCTGACTGTCATGGCCGTAGACAGTTCAGGTCTACCCAAATCCGATGTCACAATCGCTTTTGAAGTCGTTGATTCAACTACCGGTTCATTAGATGGTGGAATCAATCAAGTCGAGGTTAAAACTGACATCAAAGGAAAGGCGAGCGTCAGTTTCACAGCAAAAAATATTCTTGGTTCGTCTTCGGTTGTTGCCACATCAAATACCGGAAGTGCCGTATTTAATTTGATGATCGGCGCTTCACAAAATGCAAATAATTCAGGATCCATTTTGTTGGCCAGTAACGGAAACAATCAGGGAATCATCAAAGGAACCCCAGGTGCAAAACCTTTAGAGGTTTTGGCTCTCGATGCATCGGGAATACCGATGCCAAATGTGAGTGTGACTTTCAGTATAGTCAGCACAGGAATGGGAACCGTCACCGGAGGAGTCACTACTGCAACAGTCACCACGAATGGAAGCGGAAGAGCTTCTGTCACTTTTACGGCAGGAAACACTGAAGGATCAGCCTCCGTATTTGCATCTTCATCAGCTGGAAGCACTCTTTTCAATATTAATATTTATTCTTCTGGCACGAGCACCTCAACCGGCTCCACACTCTTGGTGAGCAATGGTAACAACCAAACTGTTACTCCTGGAACCAGTGCCTCAAAAAATCTTGAAGTCATGGCGTTGAACAGTTTGGGTGAACCCATTTCAGGATTAACTATTAATTATGAAATTCTAACGTCAGGATCAGGAACGCTGACTGGAGGTGGAACGACTGCAACCGCTACGACGGATAGTAATGGTCGTGCATCAGTAGGATTTAACGCTTCAAATACTAATGGAAAAGTTTCAGTAGTGGCTAAATCAACCGCAGGGAACACTCTCTTTAATCTTGAAGTGGGAACAACCGGTAATAACGTTTCAACCGGAGCCATATTGCTTGCGGCAAATGGAAACAATCAAACCGTAGAAAAAGGAACGGCAGCAGCCAAGAGTCTTGAAGTTCTCGCGATCAATAATCTTGGGTCACCGCTTTCGGGTGTCAGTGTGACTTTTGAAGTAATCACATCTGGATCAGGAACCTTTGCCGGAAACTTAACTTCTACTACGCTCACTACTAATGCTAACGGCCGAGCAAGTGTTTCATTCACCGCATCCAATTCTACCGGTGTTGCGTCGATCGTTGCACGCTCTTCAGCAGGAAGTGCCGTATTTAATCTCAATGTAATTTCATCAACTAGCAGCAATTCGATTGCATCGATGCTTTTGATCACTAACGGTAACAATCAATCAATCATTAAAGGAAACTCAAGTGGAACTGATCTTGAAGTGCTTGCATTGGATAGCACAGGTAAGGCGATCCAGGGTCTATCCGTAAATTTTGCCGTTGCAACTTCAGGCTCTGGAACCCTTTCCAGTGGAAATACCAATGAAACCATCGTCACTGATGCAAACGGAAAAGCCAAAATCGGATTTACCGCTCAATCTTCCTTTACCGGTTCAGCAACCGTTGTTGCATTGTCGAACGCAGGGAACGTCGCTTTCAATCTTCAAGTCACGAATCCAGCAACTCCATCTTCAACAACATTGGGATCTATGATTCTGGTCACGAGCGGTAACAACCAATCGATCGTGAAGAGCACCGCTGCTGCTGCTGCTCTTGAAGTGCTTGCTTTAGATAGCTCTGGTTCTCCGATCTCGGGTCTTAGTGTTACTTTCAAAGTCGCCACTTCTGGTGCAGGAACTTTCACTGGAAGCGTGACTTCTGCTAGTGCAACAACGAATGCGAGTGGTAAAGCTTCCGTCAACTTCACTGCAGGCAGCACTGCTCAAGCTGCAACAGTCGTTGCTACTTCTACTGCTGGTAGTGCCGTCTTTAATCTTAACATCATCAATTCTGCAACCGTGAACACACTCG
>CAZZLF010000124.1:0-6379 GCA_964654965.1 uncultured Bdellovibrio sp. | reverse complement strand
GGGATTAGTCAAAAGCTAAATCCAAATGGTTTCGAGCATTTGCGCGCCGCAACAGATTTAAATTGACGTGATATAAATAATCAGTTAAGACCGCTGACATGAAAACCAAATACTCTATTCAAACCCGTCTTTTTTCCCTTTTTATAGCCGCGCAGTTTTTGAACGTTCAGATTCAGGCAGCCTATGGAACCGAAGCGATCACCGCGTCCAGCCCCGAGGTACAGCAGTTCCTTCAACAGGTGGAACAACAGGTCACCTCTAAATTGGAAGGAAAATCAGAACGCAAAATCAATCGACTTGCTTATCAACTTTATAAACTCACTCTGAAAGCCAGAAATAAAGCGGTTCGAAACGAATTGAATTCTCTGGAAATGGATTCAGACGATCTTGAAGTTGCTTCTACATTTGAAAATGGAAGCGCGTCGGTTTCAGCAGAAGACCTGAACCAGGCCAAAAAACAGATCAATCAAAAACAAGTGATCGATCAGGCAGATGTGCTGCTAAAAGCTCTGGGCTCTGAAGCTCTCGAAGATGGAAGTCTGTCTAAAGCATCTTTTTCTGAATTCAGAAAAAATGTTTCTCAATTGAATCCGGGTGAACTTCGTGCACCAGCAAGTCCAGGAAGAATCATTCTGAAAGTGATTTTCTCGCTATTGATTCTTTTAGCAGGGATCGCTGTGTTTTATGTTGTTGGAATCTTCCTTGTTTTACTTGCTTGGGTTGGAACCATCGCATTCAATATCGCAGGAATTTTGGTCCTACTCTTTGCGATCGGTTGTATTATCGGAGTGATCCTGGGAATTCGCGCAGTGGTAACGAAGGCTAAATCGCTTCCGCTGAATCCGGAAGGATTACCTCTGACACTGGAAGCAGTTTTAGCTTAAAGTCCTGATGATATTTTCCGTCCGCAAACTGATTACAACAGGCAGCACAAGCAGCGCCTTTTAGTTTTCTGCGAACCCAGATCTTCTGATCGCAACGGACACAAACATAACAGTGCTTAACCGGTCGGCGTTTCGGAACAGTATTGTATCTTGAAACGCCGATTTCATTCATCTTGTTATAAAATTCAGAAGTATGACCATAAGGCTTTTTATTTTCCCAAAGCCAATAATGGATGATCTCATGGCCAAGTGTATCTCGAATCAAAGCTTCGGCATTTTCCTCGAGCAACAGGTACTCTGCGATTTCGATCACCGATCGATCACGACGGGGAATGAATCTTCCTGCTGAGGTCTTCAGGCGTGAATTCCAACGCAATTCGGGAACCCGAAGTTTTCCACCAAACGACTTCAGATTCCACTCCGTGAACAGCCTGATCAGATCAAAATGAATCATCCTGCTTCAAGAATAAAAAGAGTGGATTTATTAAACAATAATTATTTAATTGACGGATTCTTGCCTAGAAACTCCGACGGTAGTGACATTTTTTTGCCATGAGGCGGTCATCGGATTGCAAATCGGACCAAAGTCGCCCCGGAAGAGCCCGCATCCTGATAGTGCGCTACAAAGTTAGTAGTCTTCAGCAACTGGAGCACCCCTTCTCTCAGTACCCCCGTGCCCAGACCATGGACAACCGTGACTTCGCTTTTGCCAGAGAGAAAGGCCTGATCAATGTAGTGAGTGACTTTTTTCATCGCCTCATCAAAACGCTGGCCGCGAATGTCGATTTGATCCGGAATCGAACTTGGAGAAACACTTTGTACCGTGACGCCTTTTCCGCTCGCAGCAGCAGATGCTCCGTGCTTCACGCCTTGAACCGTGCGTTTTTCGCGCTCAGAGAGCACTTCCATTTCCATAGGATACACGCTGACCATGAACGCTTTACCGAATCCGGAAGTCTGCTGAACACCCAGTGCGACTTTGGCTTTTTTTCCATCCCATTCGACAATTTCACCAACGCTTTTCCACTTGGGAACCCGAACCCAAACACCTTTTTCAAATTTGTTTTCTACGACCGTTGCCTGACGTTCGCTTTCCTCCAGAGCTTCTCCTAATTCGGGAGCTGCCTCCAAAACAGCCGAATCAAGACGCTTTTCTCCAGCCTCGAACGACTCATTCAATTCCCGACGAAGATCATCGAGTTGTTTGTGGGTTTTGGTCGATTGAATTTTTCTCAAAGTCTCTCGAACTTCGATTTGCGCTTGCTCGAGCACATACTTCAATTTTGCCCGGGCCTTTTCCATCGATTCATTCACCGATGTGCGAACTTTTTCTTCCCACTCGAGTTTCAACTTGTCCGCTTCCTCGCGGGCTGTTCGGGCTTCTTGCCTTGCCTTTTCAACTGTTCCCAATTGAGATTGCAGTTGTTGCAATACTCCCTCGAAGGATCGATGCTGATCGCTCAAATAGGTTTTAGCTAAGTCCAAAACAGCTCGGGGCATTCCCAGTCTTTCTGCAGTTTCAAGTGCCCGAGACCTGCCCGGGGCACCAAACACCACTCGATAAGTCGGCCTCAAGGTTTCTTCATCAAATAAGATGCTTGCATTCAGCACCCTTTCATCATCAACGCCCATGGCTTTCAATCGGGGATCATGAGTTGTTGCGACGAGGATTGCTCCTTCTTTAGACAAAACAGTATGAACAAATGCCAATGCAAGTGCGGCACCTTCTTCTGGATCAGTTGCTGAATTCATTTCGTCTACAAGAATCAGTGATCGTGGACCAAGCCCTTCAAGAATCCGCTTCATCTTCATCACGTGACCCGAGAAAGAAGAAACATGCTGCTCAATCGATTGCGGATCTCCCAGATCCACAAAGAAGGAATCAAAAAAGGGAACCTGCAATTTACCGGTGGAAGGAAAGAAAAAACCAGTTCTGGCCGCGACTGCAGAAAGTCCGAGCGTTTTCAGCAATACCGTCTTTCCTCCCGTATTGGGTCCTGAAAGAAGGATCATCTGCTTTGGAACATTCATTTCGACGGTATTGCGGATGATCTGAGACTCTTCCATATTCCAGAAAAGAATCGGATTCGTGGTCTCCTGCATGATCCACTCACGATCTGCCGAAAGATGAATCGCTTTCCCGGAGTATTTTTTTGCAAGTCTCGCTCTCGCTTGAACTCCGTCCCAATACGAGACGATCATCAATGATTCTTGAATCGAATTCAAATGGGGGTAGAGGCTTTTTGCCACTTCGGTAAGAATGATGTAAATTTCTTCAGAAGTTTCTGCTTCTTTTCGGCGAAGCTGGGCCTGAAGCTGTTCAACTTCTTTTGGCTCAATGAAAACGGTCTGCTTGCTCACCGATAGTTCAGCAACTCGTCCTTCGACCTTGCTTTGATCTGAAACTTTAACCGGAAGTACGTATCGACCATCCCGAACATCCGTGAACTTTTCCTGTAAAATTCCCTTATTCGCATAATCCTTCATCAAGGATTCCATTCGGGAGGAAATTTCCAGTTTCAATGCTCGAGTTTGAGAAATGAGATTCTGTAATTTTGGTGAGGCTTTTTCTGAAAGATCACCTTGGGGAGTCAGCACTCGATCGAGCACTCTCACGCACTCAAAAGGATCAAAAACTCTGCTTAGTGCATTCTTGAAAAACTTACCTGCAAATTCCTTCGGAAAATGATTCCAAGAATCAAAGCAATAAAGCCAACCACGGATTTTTGCGAGACCAGAAACTTCTAAAACCGAGCCCTTTTGCAGAATCTCGAGTTCGTCATGAACTTCCTGAAGATCACGAAGTGGCCCCCAAAGCGCTTCGCGCTCAATCAATGGAAAAACTTCCTGGGTTTCACTTTGAAGATCCTGAGCGGCTTCCAAAGAAGACGCGAAATGATCGACAGAATTCAATTCAAGAATTCTCGCCTTTCCATAAGGAGTTCTCGCTTCCTCGGCAGCACAAGAAAGCAGTTTTGGCCAATCTAGATCTTGGAAAGCATGCATTTGACTTTCTCCAAAGCCTCTTTCTGGGGCTCATATCCCAGAACGTTTTTTGCCTGATCCATACTCATCCATTGATGATCCACATGTTCATGTGGATCAATCTTGATGGTGGAAGGTCGGGAATTCAATTTCATCACAAACACTTCTTCTTTCGCCCGCCCCCAGCGCCCATGGTACTCAAAAGAATAACCTAATGGAAACAGGGTTCCGTTCTTTTTGCTGATCCCTGTTTCTTCCAAGGTTTCACGAGTGGCGCAATCCAACAAATCTTCACCCTTTTCCACATTTGCCGTGATCGGATGCCACCCTCCTCCACGCTCTGGAATCACCTTAAGCAGAAGAACATCGTTTCCTTCAACAATCCACACTTGAACTTTTTTGATCATACATGCTCAATATAATCGAGTTCTTTACCGAAAGAATCCCTGAGCCGGAATACCGACACAAAGGCTACTCCACTGGAAACGAGCGAAATGATCAAGGCAGAGTGGGCAAGACCAAGAAATGATTTCATCGAAATGAACGCCAGACTCATGGGAACGACCGCAAAGCGAATGAAATTGGGGACAGTGGTCGCCACCGTGGCTCGAAGATTGGTGCCAAATTGTTCTGCTGCCATGGTGACAACCACAGCCCAGTAACCTCCGGTTGCCCCCAGAAGAAAACACATGAAATAAAGAACGCTGGAACTCACTCCATTCATTAAGAAAAGATAAAACAGTGTGATTAAAAAATTCAAACCGACAAACACTTTCACTGCCTGATTGCGGCTTCTGATTTTCTGACTGAATAAGCCACTTCCAAAATCACCGATCACAAAACCGAGATAACAATACATCACGGATTTTGCAGTCAAGATCGGATCCATGATTTCAAACTCTTTAGCGAACTCCGGTGAGTAGGCCACCAAAATTCCAATCGTGAACCAGATCGGAACGCCACTCAGAATACACCAAGCGAATCGGGAGAACCGATCTCGATGAGTGAAAAGTTTGAAAAAATTTCCCTTGGAAACCTGCTGTTGTTTCAGATTTTGGAAGACTCCTGACTCCACCACACCGATTCGAAGAAGGAGCAATAAAAATCCAAGAACTCCGCCGATTTTGAATGCCAGCCGCCAATCAAAAATCTGAGCCACCCATCCGCCCACCACGGCACCTGTCACTCCAACCGTTGCGACCAACATGGTTCCGTAACCTCTCAACTGCGAGGGCAACACTTCGGCCACCAACGTAATTCCCGCCCCCAACTCTCCAGCAAGGCCGAAACCTGCGATGAATCGACACCAGGCATATTGGGTGAAATTGGTGACGTAGCCATTCAAAAAGTTTGCTACAGAATAAATAAATATCGATCCGAAGAGCACCGAGAGTCGTCCTTTTTTATCTCCCAAAACTCCCCAGATAATTCCACCTAGCATCAGTCCCGTCATCTGAATGTTATGAAGGGTTGCTCCAACTTCCAGTTCTCGCCCTAGAAAACCGATCGAACGAAGACTCTCGACCCTGACGATATTGAATAAAAGTAGATCATAAATATCGACGAAATAACCTAAGGCCGCAACAATAACAGCAGCATTCAAAACCTTGAAAATAGCCATGCCCTAAGCATGGACTAAATTTTCTTTTGTTTCAAATCTTCAGGCAATTTTTGAGGAATCGTCCACAAGGATTTTTTCTTGAGGTAGCGCGCCGAAACAATTTTAAAAATATTGTCAGTCTTGTTGGTACGGTTGAAGTAATCACCTGGATCTTCGGCACTTCCTTGACTTTCGTCATCAGCAGATGCTCCTCCATTTCCAGCCATTCCATCTTTACCATTTTCTCCCAGTTGATAATCCTGCCCGTCTCCCGCAGCAGAACCTCCATCTTTACCACCAAACATGGCAATGCCTTTTCCAAAACCAAATTGATCGCCATCGCCCTTTTTATTTCCGCCCGAACCAGAATAGGCTCCAGCAGAATTTTTTCCATTGGAAAGAGAAGCTCCTTGCGCACTCACTGCGCTTCCGGAAATGCGATTACCCATTCCTGTTTCCGCACTACCCAAACCACCCGCTCCACCATTGGCTGAGCTGGCCCCGGGCCTACCGCTCGAAGAAGAGGTGTATGCTCCAGCGGATCCACTTTTAGTTCCTGCTCCGTCTGAATCCGAATCATCCACGTTTGATCCCGCTACAGAAGCAGCACTGGCTCCCTCATTCACTCCATTGTTGGAAGTAAGAGGAACCTGAGTGTCAAAATCAGTAGAGGTTCCGTGCAAATTTTGCGTGGACTGAATGACATTGTTCGCTAACGTCACCCCATTTGCAGCAGTAATGGCTGGCCCCATGATATTGGTGACGATTGAAGCACGACAACTGGGATCGGCATTTGGCTTAATCTGACCTCCGGAACAGCACTTCGACTCAAGTGGAGTGTCATAGGAAATCGGAACCCCATCGAGTCCAATGCAAGCATAGTGATGCCCATACTTAAAAACTCCGTTCC
>CAZZLF010000123.1:0-6384 GCA_964654965.1 uncultured Bdellovibrio sp. | reverse complement strand
TAAAAACAATAATTACAAGTACTTAAATCAGAACAGTAGAACGAGTGTGGCCAGAAACCCGGCCTGATGCTGAATCAGGCCGAGTTTCCAACCCCTATATAATTCGAGTGGAAGGTTACTCTCAATTAGCTAAGAAGTTTGAGAGCTGACATGGAGTTTGTGTTTGCTTGACTGAGGACCGATACACCCGATTGAGTCAGAATATTTGACTTGGTCAATTCTGAGGTTTCAGTCGCCATGTCCACATCATAGATCCGGCTGCGAGCTGCGCTCAAGTTTTCATCGTAAACGTTGATGTTCGCGATGCTGGATTGCAAACGGTTTTGAAGAGCGCCCACTTCAGAGCGATTTTCAGAAAGCTTTTGAATCGCAAAGTCGATTTTCTCCAAATTGCCTTGAGCTGCTTCTTTGCTTTCCGTATTGATGTCTTCCACGCCAAGTGAAGTTGCAGAAGAATTCAATCTTCCAGCATCATAATGGAATCGATCCAGTTCCGGAGAGTTGTTGAGACCAACTTGAATTTCAAGCACTTCTCCAGATCCACCGAGAAGTTTTTTTCCGTTGAATTCAGTTGAAGCAGTAATTCGGTCGATTTCACCACGAAGTTGAGTCACTTCCTTGTTGATGAAACCTCTTTCCTTATCACCAAGAGTATCCGATGCCGCTTGAACGGAAAGTTCGCGGATTCGAATCAGGATGTTACTCACTTCGTTCATTCCACCTTCTGCCACTTGAACCATGGAAACTCCATCGTTCGCGTTACGGCTTGCTTGGCGCAATGAGCGAATGTCTGCACGCATTTTTTCGGAAATTGCTAAACCAGCAGCATCATCCGCCGCTCTCGCAATCCGTGTACCAGAAGAGAGCTTTTCAAGGCTCTTATTTTGATTTGCGCTGGAAATACCCAGCTGTCGCTGTGCAGTGATCGACTGCACGTTCGTGTTTATTCTTAGACCCATATTATCTCCTCATGTGTCTTTACCCCTTGGTCAGGGGATTGGTTAATGTTGATACACAAACCCGGTTTGGCTGACCTTGCTTGAATACCAAGAGAACTTTGCCTGCAGGCTAAACAGTCAAAATTCCCTCACTGACATTGATCGGCAGCTGAGCGACAAAACTTTAGCGGAAAGTGTCAGAACTTGGTCTTTTAAATTAAGCAAATGTAATTATTGTTGAATTTTAGATTCAGCTTGGAAAGATAACGAAAAAAAAGCCCCGTAGCATTAGGGTGATAAGGAATGAATCTGGCGAACAGCCTCGTAGGCGACGATACTGGCGCAGTTGGAAAGATTTAAAGAACGAACTCTTTCGTCGTACATGGGAATGCTGGCGATCTGTTCTTGGTATTTTTCTAGTAAGTGTTTTGGAATTCCGGTCGTTTCTTTTCCGAAGAGCAAATAACAACCTCTTTTGAACTGAACGTCGTAAATCGTGCGATCTCTTCTAGTTTCAACGAGAACCAATTGAGCATCATGAGGAACCGTTTGAATGAAATCATTAAATGACTCGTGAACTTCGAGTTTCAGGAACTTCCAGTAATCCAGTCCTGCGCGACGAACCGCTTTTTCATCAATGTCAAAAGCAATAGGCTTCACTAAATGAAGTTGGGCCCCAATTGCCAGGCACATTCTTCCAATGGTCCCCGTATTCTGGGGAATTTCTGGTTCAATCAGAACAACATGAAAAATCGGTTCTTTTTCACCGGATTCACTCATGAGTGATTATGGTTTCAAGGTATTGATCATGCGTGGAAAAGGAATGGTTTCACGCACGTGTTCCACTCCAGTGATCCAAGCCACAGTCCGTTCAGCACCCAGACCGAATCCACCGTGAGGAACGCTGCCGTAACGACGAAGATCGAGATACCAGGAGTAATCTTCAACTTTTAATTTATGCTCCTGGATCCTGCGCTCAAGAATTTCAACATTATCTTCACGCTGACCACCGCCGATGATTTCACCATATCCAAACGGCGCAATCAGGTCGGCACCGAGTGCATATTTTCCATCATGCTCCACTCCGCTACCATTCGCATCATCTGCAGTTTTAAAGTAGAAGGACTTGATCTTAGAAGGGAAGTGATGAACAAATACCGGCATTCCGAATTCTTCACCCAATGCCGTTTCATGAGGAGCACCGAAATCTTCACCCCAAGGTACCGGAACGCCACGTTTTTCAAGAATCTTGAGTGATTCATCATAGGTGATCCGTGGGAATGGACCAGAAACGATTTTTTTCAGTTCATCCTGATTGCGTTCAAGAATGATCAATTCTTTTTGGCATTGATCCAAACAGTGTTGAACGATGTGCTTCACAAATGCTTCACCCAGATCCATCACATCATCGAGTGTGGCATAGGTCATTTCAGGTTCAACCATCCAGAACTCAGTCAAATGCTTGCGGGTTTTTGATTTTTCAGCACGGAAAGTCGGTCCAAAGGTGTAAATTTTTCCAAGAGCAAATGCACCTGCTTCACCATAGAGCTGACCCGATTGGCTCAAATAAGCCTTCTCATCAAAATAAGGAGTGGAAAATAAGGTTGATGTTCCCTCGCAAGAAGTTGGCGTCAGAATTGGTGGGTCAAAACGAGTGAATCCACGCTGCCTGAAGAAGTCCTGGATCGCGAAGAAAATTTCAGAACGAACACGAAGTGCCGCCCATTGTTTCTGGCTTCGAATCCAGAGGTGGCGATTGTCCATGAGGAATTCCACACCGTGTTCCTTATGGCTGACCGGATAGTTTTCTGCGATTTGAACTGGCTCCACTTTTTGAACAGTGACTTCAAATCCCAATTTTGCACGAGCTTCAGCACGCACTTTTCCGGTAACAATCACCGAAGACTCCTGACCAATTTTTTCAAATAGATCAAAAGTTGCATCATCACATTCACCCTTGATGATGACGGTTTGGATGAGACCAGAGCCATCCCGGAACATCAGGAATTTGATTTTTCCTGAAGACCGTTTGTTGTAAACCCATCCTTTTAAAGTAACGGTTTTGCCGTCAAATTCAGGAATGTTTTTTGCGATATCCGATACGTTCAACTGAGCCATAATTCCTCACGAAAATTTTATTTATAATTCATCACAAATTCAGCAAAGGTGCGGACATAAACGCCGCTGGAACCTTTGCGCGGATTGTAGGGCAGGAATCCCTGATCATATGCCCTGTTGGCGAGATCCAAGTGCGCCCATTTTTGTCCTGGCTTGATGAATTGTTTGAGAAAGATCGCACCACGAATGGTTCCGCCGGCAGCGTCGTTAGCACTGTTTGCCATATCAGCCCAAGGGGTTTTCAGATCTTCAAAATACTCATCCCACATGGGTAATTGCCAGACGCGCTCTTCCGTTTTGCAGCTGGATTCAAGAAATTGTTTGGTGATTTTTTCGTCATTTGAGAACCAAGCGCTGGCAAGTTTTCCCAAAGCAACAGTACAAGCTCCAGTCAGAGTTGCAGTATCAACGATGACATCGGGTTGATAATCTTGGGCAAGATCAAGCACGTCAGCAAGAACGAGGCGTCCTTCTGCATCGGTGTTGATGACTTCCACGGTTTTTCCGCTTCGAGTGGTAATCACGTTCCCGGGTTGGGTTGCATTGTTACCCGGCATGTTTTCACAAAAGCCGAGAAGGGTAACGATTTTTTGTTTTGCTTCTAAGCGGGCTGCCATGAGGGTTGCTCCAATCATGGTCGCTGCGCCAGTCATGTCATGCTTCATGTCTTCCATCTTCATGGAAGGTTTGATTGAAATCCCGCCGGAATCAAAAGTGACACCTTTTCCGACCAGAGATACTGTTTTTGCAGTTTTAGCGCCTGTTTTTGGCGTGTATTCCATGATGACCACGTAAGATTCGCGGGTCGATCCATTGCCGACACTAAGAAAGAGATTCATGTTCTCTTTCTTGCAGGCAGCTTCGTCCATCACTTTGCATTTCAATCCATAATCCTTACAAAGTTTTTCAAGGGTTTTTGCATAAAACTCAGGAGTACCAAAGTTCGATGGCTCATTGGAAAGATCGCGAGTCAGGAAAGTGCAATCGACCGTGACTAAAACCTTGTGAATGAGAGCTGAAAGCCATGAGTCGTTTTTCTTGTCGGAAGAAACCAAGGTAATGGATTCAAGTTTTTGGTTGTTTTTAGATGCAGATTTGTGTTTGTCGAAAGAATAAGAAGCAAGATAGAAGCCTTCCAAAAAAGCAGTCAACACACCGATCGTTTGCTCTTTACCGGCACTTTTCAAAAGTGAATCAACGTCAATTCCAAGTTTTTTCACTTTTTCAGCACTCGTTTTGGAATAGACGGTAGCCCCGGTTTGGCGTGCAATTTCAAAGGAAGAATCTTTTTTGGGTCCAAGACCAGCAAACATGAGATTAATTTTCTCGATGTAAGATGCGCGAATGAAAGAAGAACTTTTGGCAGCTCCTGTGAAGACGCCATGCTGATGAAGGTCATGAAGTTCGGTAGGGGACTGTGAGGTCAAACTAAGTTCTTTTTTGTCATTCTGGAAGTGAATGGAAAGCAGGGTATCACCCTCAAATGATTTGGAATGGGATAGCGCAAACAGGTCATGAATCATTTTGTTTTTCATAGACCTAGAACTATAACACTGTTTTTTGAAAGCAGAATCAGTTAAAATTTCAATCGAATGATTAAAAGATATCAAAGTTCGGCCGGAGTGATGACGCGGTTTGCAGATCTGGTCATTGTCCTGATTAGTTGGTGGATGGCATTCCCGCTTCGATTCGGATTTTTTCGTTTTGTGTCATATGATGAGATGCCCGAGCTTTCTCCCTATCAATTATTGATTCCCTTGATTTTGGTCTTATGGGCGGCAGGATTTCAGTTTTTTGGAGTCTATCGCTATGACCGTATCTTGAGACGTTCGACAGAAATTTACACCCTGATTCGGGCTCATGCCGCTGTTTTGATTCTTTTCACCTCACTGACTTATTTTATTACCCAATATCGCTTTTCGCGAGGGGTGATCCTGATCTTTGGTGTTCTGGTTTTGATAGGTTGCTGGTTGTTTCGAGTGATCTACCGAAAAATTTTGAGAGAAATGAACCGTAAGGGAATCCGAAATACCCGCCTGATCGCAATTGGAAATACCAAGGCTCTTCAAGAACTTTTGGCCAAGTTGTCCCGATACCCCGAATTAGGAATTCAGCTCACTCGGGTGTTGCCCCCTGAAGAAAGCCAAAAGGCAGTTGAATGGATCACCCAAGACCAGGCCAAGATGGTTTTGGTATCGTTGAGCCGTTCCGATCTTCATCGAATGGACCCCTTGATCCAATCCCTAAAAGACGAAATGGTCGACCTTCAAATTATTCCTGATTATAGCGATTATTTGGCTTTAGGAGCGGAAGTGGATGCATTTGAAGGAGTGCCACTGATCCAGCTGAACCAGTCCCCGCTCTTTGGATACCAATCCTGGTTAAAGCGGTTGTTTGATCTGACGCTCAGTTTTTTTGGACTTTTATTCCTACTCCCCCTTCTCATATTGATTGGAATTTTAGTGAAGTTAACATCCAAAGGGCCCATGCTCTATCGTCAGGAACGAATGGGAATTGATGGAAAAACATTTGGAATGTTGAAATTTCGTTCCATGCGAACCGACGCTGAGGACAAAACGGGAGCGGTTTGGGCAATCAAGAATGACGATCGTCGTACCCCCATTGGTACTTTTCTTCGTTCGACCAGTATCGATGAGCTTCCTCAGTTGTGGAATGTTTTGGTGGGGGATATGTCTCTGGTGGGGCCTCGTCCGGAGCGACCAGTTTTTGTGAATCAATTTCGAAATCAGATCCCGAACTACATGCTTCGCCATAAGGTAAAATCTGGAATTACGGGTTGGGCACAAGTCAATGGATGGAGAGGGGATACTTCTCTTGAAAAACGAATTGAATGTGATCTTTATTACATTCGCAACTGGTCACCATGGTTGGATGTGAAAATTCTATTTTTGACCATTTTTAAGGGGTTTATCCATAAAAATGCATATTAAGAAATTACAGACCTACATTTTCAAGGAAGTGTTAAACCCGTTTCTGGGTGGGGTCGTTTTTTTTGCGTTTGTATTTCTGTTGTTCCAAATGCTTCGTCTTGCCGAAGAGTTAATTGTGAATAACGCACCTTTTGGAATGGTGATGAAACTTCTGTGGACCCTGACTGTGAATTTTCTTCCATTGGGTTTGCCGTTGGCATTTTTACTGGGTGTGTTATTCGCTTTTTCCAGATTTTCCAGTGATAGCGAAATTGTAGCCATGAAATCTGCCGGAATGAGTCTTTCTTCGATTTCAAAGCCGGTGTTTGCCTTGGCTTTAATCGTATCCGGATTGTCTTTATTTTTGAATTTGGAATGGACTCCTTGGTCTGAAGTTG